>JAVXNL010000039.1:0-11653 GCA_036645795.1 Clostridia bacterium | reverse complement strand
AGATACAGTATTAAATGATGGAAGTACTATCACACAAGATGCTTTGTGGGAAAAAACAAATACATATAATTCGGTAAGAAAAAGATTAACAAAAGCATCATATGATTTAATGAAAAGTAAAAAAGGCGATGGGATTTATGAGACAATTGAAGAAGGAAATTATTCATACTATGGAAGCGGTCCTACAAGTACATATAGTAATAGTTGGATAAAAAACACAGATGATACTGTTTTAACAAGTTCTAACTGGGATAAGGATTATAGTTTGTTAGGGCATTCTTCACTTCCGTTTTTTCTTCGCGGTGGCGGTTTAAATTACAGCTTGGGTGCTGGTGTTTTCGATGTGGGCTCGAGCAATGGCGGTGCCCGCAGCTACTGTGGATTCCGTCTGGCCTTGTCTGGTTCCGCTCTTTAAGGGCTTCTCAACTTAACTGTGTAAATCAAGAAATTAATTTACACAGTTAAAATGAAATGCTCGTTTCTAATTCCAAAAGTATCTGTGAATACTATTTTTTCAAATGATATACGTATGTAAAATACTGCTACTTGTAGAAATAGTTATAATTTAGTTATATAAATATATATTGTTTTTAGTATGCTTTTTTGTTAATCTAGGGTTGATTTTTATATGTTATGTATAAAAGTAGTGATATTGTAGTCTTATTAAAATATAAAAATAGTAAACAGTAGCCAAAAAGTATATATAAGATATAAAAATATAGATGAATATATTTACTTTTTGCATTGTTTGTAGTATACTAAATATTAGATAGAGGAGGACGTTTTATGGAAATTTATTTAAAAAAATATGGTAAAAGTACACTGTTAACATCAATATTATTAGTTATACTTTCAATATTTATAATATTTAGACCACATGAGTCTATATCAATTGTTGTTAGAATTTTGGGATTGGTGCTATTAATAACAGGATCAATACATACTATTTCTTATTTTTCAACTTCAAAAGAATTTAAATCATTTAGTATGGAATTGGTTTTAGGTGTAGTTAGTTTAGGCGCTGGGATATTATTGATGATAAATCCAAATATTGTACTTGGAATATTACCAGTAGCGTTTGGTTGTTGGATTATAATAGAAAGTATTATTAGAATACAGTTTACATTTAAACTAAAAGCAATGGGTTCTCAAAGCTGGAAAGTATTGTTGCCGCTTTCTATACTTACTTTAATACTTGGAGTAGTTATGGTATTTAATCCATTTGCAGCATTAAATACAGTTGTAGTAATAAGTGGTGTTATGCTACTTGTAACAGAGCTTATTAATATATTTGAATCTATATATGTGTTAAGAACATAATAATCAATTATTTAAAAAGATAGAAATCATAGTTAGATATGATTTTTATCTTTTTTCTTATATTTAAACTATATAAATATAAATAGAGTTTAAATATAGTATACTTAAAAAATTATAAAGATATATTAAAACTTTGAAAAAAACCTTTACAAATCGTAAAACTATGATATAATGTTGACGTAAATAAAGAACATAAAATTGGTTGATATAGTAAAAAATGTAGAAAGAAAAGGTGCAATAAATGAAAAAGTTAATTGTTGGTTTTATGATAATTTTGTGTTTGGGAATTTTTTTTATAAATACGTATGGAATAGGGTCTGCTAATATATCTATGGATACAAGTAAAAAAGAGATAAGACCACATGAAGAGTTTTTTGTGAATATAAACATGAAAAATATTGGAAGTGCACAAAGTCCTATAACTGGAATGGAGACAACCCTTGACTTTGATAATTCATTATTTGAAAAAGTAACGGAAAACAGTATTGCTTTATATAATTTAGATTGTAATTTATCATATAACGAGGCAACACATAGACTTGTGGTACTTAGGCCTAACATGAAAGACAATAGTTGTATGATAAAAGTAAAATTCATTGCTAAATCAAAAATAAATGTAGATAGTGTAGTGATTTCTACTAAGGATACTAGTGTGCTTAAAGGAAGTGATAGTTTTACTACAAACACTTCAAATGTAGAATTAAAAATAAATCATCAACTTCCTATTGCAACAGTTTCAAACAAAAATAATACAATGAGTAAGTCTTCAGGTGATACAAACTCACAAATGGACGAGCTTACTAAATATACTGATAATATTACAAAAGCAATGTCTGGACTTAAAAACAATATGCCCTTTATTAATTCTACGAATGGATTTGATACAAAGGCTGTAATAACAATGCCGATAAAGCTAATAGGAATATTTATTGGAACTTATTTAGCTGTTTTGTTATTTAATTTATTTGCAAAATGGATGTGTGGCTCTTTTATTACTAGAAAAGAAATAATGAAAAATAGGAAAGTAAGTAGAAAGTTAAGAAAAGTATTAGTAAGTATTGATAAATAAATGTTTTTAAATTGTTGTTTATAACAAGATAAAACATATAAAATAAATTTTGAAAAAAGGTCATATCAAAATATAGAAGTATTAAATATTAAAGATGATAACTCGTAGTTTGCTAATAAACATAACAAATTACTACATTTATATTGATTTTTAACTATAAATAATGTATAATTAACGCGAGTACAAAATTTTAATAAATGCTTCTGTAGCTCAGGGGATAGAGCAGCGACCTCCTAAGTCGTTGGTCGGACGTTCGATTCGTCTCAGGAGCACCAATAATGTTAGAGGGATACAAATCGCTATGATTTGTATCCCTCTAATATTTTTACTATTTCACGACTAAGTTAGAGACAAGATAATTAAAATTGTTTATAGATTATGTTTTTACAACACCAAAGTTTTCTTTATTGCTAGATATACTAGTGCTACTCTATTTTGGACATTGAAGCTGAGCATTAAATAGACCTTACTGTTCGTTTAAAGTTTTGTTGCTTTTGCTATCGACGAGTATAAGTAGTATTGTTTTGCAATACACTGCCTTTATTTGAGAGTAATTCTGTGATTGTAACAAGCTCAAAACCTCTTGATTTAAGTTCTGTTATTATATAAGGAACTGCATCTGCTGTTGTTTTGTAGATATCATGCATTAAAATTATGTCTCCATCTTGAACATTCTCAAGTGCTTTTGATACAATTGAAGCTGTGTTTTTACTTTTCCAATCTTGAGTATCTATATTCCATAAAATTATAGGCATATTTAATTGTTGTTTTAGTTCAGTATTTATAGAACCATATGGAGGTCTAATTATTTCAGGGACTTTTTTTGTGGCGTTATATACCGCTCTTTGAGTATTAGAAACTTCATTTTTAACATCTATGCTATTTAGTTTAGTTAATTGCTTGTGATCCCATGAATGGTTGCCAATTTGACTACCTTGAGTGTTTACAAGATTTACTTGGTTAGGATATGCCTCTGCTCTTGTTCCAAGCATGAAAAATGTAGCTACGGATTTATACTTTGTAAGCGTTTCTAATATCCTTTGCGTATAAATAGGGTGTGGTCCGTCATCAAAGGTAAGCGCTACCATTGGTTTAGTTATATCTAGATGTCGATAGCTTTTTTTTCTTAGTAAAAGATTTCTTTTTCTGTTTTTAGCTATTAATATTTGATAATATTTATTAAAATCAGAAAATCCCACCATTTTTTTTATATTGATTATTAATCTATATGATCCATCAGGATTTTTTTGCTTATGTATAGTATCAATTTTTGTTTTTTGCTCTATGATACTATCTATTAAACTTTTTTTATCTAATCTATTGATGTTGTTTCCGTAAAGTATTTAGATTTTTATTTTTTATTGATAAAAGTTTATAGTTAAAAAAACCTTTTATTGTAATTATTGATTGTGAATTTTTATTAAAAGTATATGAGAATACTTTTAAAGAAGGATTACTATAATTAAGGGCGTTTTCTAAAACATATAGCGTTATAGAGTAATATTGTTGGTCAAACTCAAAAGCATTATACTCGATTTTTAATTGAGATTTGTAATCATCATTTGCCATAGTCCATTTGCTTTTTGTAGCGCTTTTAAAAGAACTTTGTATATTTGTAACTGTTGATTTTAACAAATTATCTATATATGCTTTTCCAGTAGTTGGGTAGCAAGTATCAATTAGACTATTATTGCTTTTTTCGTATGTACTAGAAATTACTCCTAAATCATGGTGAGGTGTGTAGAGTGTAGATAAATACTGTACATGTTTTTTATTTCTATTAATAGTACATAGATATATAAGAAGTATTATGCATAATAATAGTAGCAGTACTGTTATTACTGTAATAAATCGCTTTTTTTCTTTCTTTTTTTTCTTTAGTATTGCCAATTGTGTGTTTTTATTCATAAAACCGCCTCTAAATATATTATACATCAGTATATGCTTAAAAGTCAAATGAAAAATATGTATAAACAAATTTGTGTTAGAAAGTTTGCAAAGGTATTGAAAATCAGAGTAATATATATTAAAACAAAAAGTATATTTGTTATATGGGATAGTATTTTGTTGTATTATCATAAGTATTTAAAAGAGTTATTAAAAAACAGGGTATTTAAGATATAATAAAAATATGGTTGAATATAATAAAGTGGCAGAAGAAACAATGCATAAAAACAATATTAATATAATTGATTTATATACGTATATATTGTAATTGAAAAGTAAAGAACGGTATAGCGGTCATATTCATTTTAAAGAATATAGTAGAAAATCACAAACAAAATATATTTATGAAAATATAAAAATTAGCATATAATTTGGTTTAAAGTATTTAAATGATAGAAATATTTCATGAATTTTAATGAATTTGTATAAAATATTTGACAAACCTGAACATTTTATGTATAATAATATATGTAAGTAGGGGAAATCTTCTCACCTAGCAAGAAAGTCTTAGCTTAGGTTAAACTATAATATATATAATGCATAAAATATTTTAGTATCTTATGTGATATGTTTTAAAGTTGGATTGAGATGATTGCCTGTTACAGAGCAATCTTTTTTTATATTTTTTGTATGGAGGTGTTTAATATAAAACAAAATTTTTTAGTGAATAATGAAATCAAATTTGCAGAGGTTCAAGTAATTGAAGGTAATGGTGAAATGCTTGGTAAAATGTCTACGAAAAAGGCAATAGAACTAGCAGAAGAAAAAGGAATGGACTTAGTTTTAGTATCGCCCAATACTGATGTACCAGTATGTAAAATATTGGATTACAGTAAGTATAAGTTTGAAATGGCAAAAAAAACAAAAGAGGCTAAGAAAAAGCAGAAGATAGTCGAATTAAAAGAAATAAGATTATCACCAAATATTGACAAGCATGATTTAGAAGTTAAGGCAAAAAATGCAAAGAAATTCTTAGCTGCTGGCAACAAAGTAAAAGTGAGTATGAGATTTAGAGGTAGAGAACTAAACTTTGTAAATCAAGGAAGAGAAATAATGAAAAACTTCCAAGAAATACTTGAAGATTCACAAATTGATAAAGAAGCTAAAATGGAAGGTAAAAATCTTACAATGTTTTTATCACCTAGCAAAAATAATTAGAGTCAAGAGAGGAGAGATTTTTATGCCAAAAATGAAGACACATAGCTCAACTAAAAAAAGAGTAAGAGTAACAAAGGCTGGTAACTTGAAAAAGACTACAGCAAATAGAGCACATAAATTAACAGGAAAATCTTCTAAAAGAAAGATGTCTTTAAAACAAGACTCATTCGTTGATAGTGCAAACCAAAGTGCTTTAAAAAAATTACTACCATATAAATAGGAAATGGTTTTAAATAAAAAGCATATTTAATAAATGAAATTAACTAAAACAATGTTAAAATTTACGGAAGGAGAGATACAAATGGCAAGAGTAAAAGGAGCAGTAACAACAAGAGCAAGACATAAAAAAGTCCTAAAGAGAGCAAAAGGATATTATGGAGCAAAATCAATAAGATTTAGAATGGCAAATCAAGCTGTAATGAAATCTTTAAAGTATTCATATGTTGGAAGAAAACATAATAAAAGAAATTTTAGAAGACTATGGATAGCAAGAATAAATGCAGGTACTAGAATGTGTGGCACTACATATTCTAAATTTATGGCAGACCTTAAAGGTGCAAATATAACTATAAATAGAAAAATGCTTGCAGAAATGGCTGTAAATGATATGACTGGATTTAAAGCATTAGTTGAAAAAGTTCAAAAATAATTTAATAATGGAGGTACATTATGATTTTAGCAGGAGAATTTAGAAATGGTGTTACATTTGAAATGGAAAATTCAGTATATAGAGTTATAGAATTTCAACATGTAAAACCAGGAAAAGGAGCTGCTTTTGTTAGAACAAAACTTAAGAATGTTTTAACTGGCGGTTCGATAGAAAAAACATTTAATCCAACAGAGAAAGTAGAAGAAGCTCAAATTACAATACAGGAAATGCAGTACCTATATAGTGATGGAGATACCTATACTTTTATGGATACATCTAGTTTTGAACAAGTAGAACTTACAAAAGAGCAAATAGAGGAGACTCTTCCTTATTTAAAAGATAATATGAATGTAAAAGTTTTATCATATAAAGGAAAAGTTTTTGGTGTTGAACCACCTATATTTGTTGAACTTGAAGTTACATATACAGAACCTGGTGTAAAGGGAAGTACTGCTACAGGTACAACTAAACCTTGTACAGTAGAGACTGGAGCAACATTTTATGTACCTATTTTTGTGGAGATTGGTGATAGAATACGAATTGATACTAGAACAGGTTCATATATGGAAAGAGCTTAAAAATAAAGCAGCTACAATTATTGTAGTTGCTTTATTTAATTTTGTAATATTTAAGTTTTAGCTGTATTAAAGTCTTCGCTTTTTAGTGCTTTTTCATTGGAAACAAAAATATGTAATTAATGAGATTTTAGAACTGTTCGTATTGTTATTTTAGTATAAATATTGTATAATAAGAAAGAAATTAAAAATAATAAAAAATAATAAAAAATTATAAAAAGTCAAGAGAATAAAAAGAAATAAAAGGTGAGGAAGAAATGAAGTTTAAAAATGCAATTAATACGAAATTAAAAAAATATGTAGAAGAAGAACACTTAACATATAGTATAGATACAATGGGATGCCAAATGAATGAAAATGATTCAGAAAAATATAGCGGTATGTTTGAATCAATTGGATTTAAAAAGGAAAAGCGGAGATAAAGCAAATGTAGTTCTCTTTAACACTTGTTGTGTGAGAGAAAATGCAGAAAACACACTGTTTGGAAGGCTTGGGTATCTTAAAACCAGGAAATTAAACCAAAAAGATATGTATGTGGTCGTGGTTGGATGTATGAGTCAACAAAAACATATTTTGGAAAAGATAAAAAAGTCATACCCATTTACAGATATTGTACTAGGTACAAATAGTATGGATAAATTTCCAGAAAAATTATACGAGGCAATATGCGAGAAGAAGAAAACTTTTGAATATATTGAAAAATCAAGTGAGATTATAGAAGATATACCTGTAAAATGTGAGGATAAATATAAAGCAAGCGTTAGTATAGTATATGGTTGCAACAATTTTTGTTCATATTGTATAGTTCCATATGTTAGGGGAAAAGAAAGAAGTAGAAAACCCGAAGATATTATAGCAGATATATCAAAACTTGCTAAAAAGCGGATATAAAGAGATAATGTTACTTGGTCAAAATGTTAATTCATATGGCAACAATTTCAATGAGAAATATTCTTTTTCTGATTTACTAAAACAAATAGAAAAAGTAGAAGGTATAGAAATTATTAGATTTATGTCTCCGCATCCAAAAGATTTTAGTGACGAGCTAATTGAAACTATAAAAAAATCTAAAAAAATAGCTAGACAAATACATTTGCCTTTACAATCAGGAAGTAGTAAAATTTTAAAAGATATGAATAGAAAATATTCAAAAGAAGACTATTTAAAAATAGTAAAAGAGCTAAAAGAGGCAGATAGTGACATTTCTATATCTACAGATATAATAGTAGGATTTCCAGGAGAGACAAAGGAAGATTTTGAAGAGACTTTAGATGTGGTAAAAAGAGTAAAGTTTGATCAAATATATATGTTTATATATTCAAAAAGAACAGGAACTAAAGCTGCAACAATAGAAGATAATACAACACATGAAGAAAAGGTAAGACGTTTAGAGTGCTTAAAAGAAGTTTTTGAAAAATTATTACCAGATATAAACGAAAAAATGGTTGGTAGAGTCTATAAAGTGTTAGTTGAGGGAAAAAGTAAAAGTAATAAAGAATTATATACTGGAAGGACTAGTCAAAATAAAGTGGTTGTTTTTAACGCTAAAGAAACAGATGTAGGGAAAATATGTGATGTAGAGATAATAAGTCAACATTTATGGTATTTAAAAGGTAATAAAAAATAATCGAGAAATATTAAGATAGTAATTTTTTAAAATACACCAAATGCCTTGAAAAATGTTGTAAGTATATTGTATAATATAAATAAAGATACGAGGAGGAAGATGTATGCTAAGAAATAGAATCTGGATAATAGGAAAAAAATCTTTAGAAGCAACTACTGTAATAGACATGTTAAAACGTAAAGGAGCTAAGATATATATAACAAATCAACCATCAGATGCGTATTGGGAGAATTTAGAACCAGAAATAAAAGAGGAACTAAAAGTGGCAACCATTGCATTTGGTATAGGATTAAAAGGTAATGTTCCGGAAAATGGGGAAATATTAACAACATATGGAGAAGATGAAAACGAAATAAAAAGTAGTATGTATGTTTTAAATAAAATAATAAGTACATTAGAGCAAGAATCAAATATAAAGTCAGAGCATATAGAAAATAATGATGATATAGTTGAAGAAAACATGAAAAAAGATATAAAAGAAATTGAAGAAAAAGAAAACACAAAACAAGAAAAAATAACTAAGTTTATAAACGAGAATACAATAGATAATTTACTTCGGGTTAGTTGAAATAAACAAAAGAGGTTTTAAAGAAGTAGATGCACTTGAGTATACATTAGCTGTACAACGAGATTATTATGAAAATGGTTCTATATGGACACAAGAGGGGATAGATACAGTAAAGATAGAAAATAATGAAAAAGTAGAAAATATAGAATGGAAAATACCAACAGAGGTTAGAAAATACAAATTAAGTTATAAAGAAAAAGTAGTTGTATTAATAAATAATTCAAAAGGGATTTTTGATAGGCAATTAGATTATAATATAAATGAAGGCCCACTTGCAATAATACCGGATGTAATAGGCAATTTAAGGGTAGCTTTTCATGATAGCGAACTATTTAATATACAAATAGATAGTGGAGAAGCTAAACGAGATGCCTTACAAAAAGATGTAAATTATGCAAAGCAAAAAACGGAAGAAGTAGAAATTCAATTAGATGAGATAAAATCTAAATTTAAAAAAATAAAAGAAACAGATGGTAAATCTAAAAAATTAGCTCATCAGAAATTAGAAGAACAACTTATGCAAAAACAGCAAGAGTATTCTAAGTATCTAGATTTACAAAGCAAAAAAGAAGAAATCGTAAAGATTCAAAATATTGCAGTAGAACAATTAACAGAGATTGGAAGTCTTGCAAATAGTTTAAACCAACAAGTTAAAAAGTATGAAGAATGGTATTATGATAAATTTGCAAAATAAAAGATGGAATAAAAATAAATAGGTACGTAAATAGATGTATGAAGGATATATTTTCTTCATACATCTTATTTTAGTGTAATAAAAATAATTATGATTAATATACTTTAGTAAGTACTTGTACAAAGGAACAAAGGTGGAGGTTTTTATGGAAAACATTGTAGCTGCAAGAAGATTGAGAAAAAGTATGTTAAAACAGGGGGCTAAACCAAATTTAAATATATTAGAAGAGATGGGTGTTAAAACTAGAGATAAGTTAAATGCAAATATAATTGAGAGTGATTTAGAAAAAGATAAAATTGATAAATTTAATTTTAAAAGTAAATTTGTTGTGAAACTATTTATATCTTGTTTAATTGTGTTTATATGTCTGGTTTCAAAATTATTATTTTTAGATACTTTTAGAAATAATAAGTACGGCGCTTTTATCATAAAACAATATAGAACGGACTATTCAAAAGAAGATGTATGTAAATATATACAAAAAGGAACAAAGTTTATTTACTCTGGTGCAAAATATATTATACCTGAATCACTATCAAATAAAATAAAAATAAAATATATAGAAAGCATAAAACCTAAAATAATTAATTTTGATTTGAAAAACAGTGTTTTTAGTATAATTAAAAATGAGCCAAGTATTCAAAATAAAGATGTAGATACTGGATTAAATACCAAACAAAATGTACAAGATAAAGGTATGGGAGGACGGCGAGCCAATTAATAAAAACGAAAGCCAAAAACAAGAAGTGTTAGCTCTTAGTGTAATGCAAGAAGATATAAATGAAATACTTAGTAAAAATATAAATATAGGTAGTCCTGTAACAGGAGTAATTACGTCTAAATATGGTGCAAGAGATGAAATATTTAAAGGTGTAGAACCATATCATACGGGTATAGATATTGCAAATAAGCTTGGGACTCCAATACATAGTGCAACGGATGGTGTGGTAATTAAAGTTGAAAGCAATAATAAATATTATGGCAACAATGTGCTAGTTCAAATAGAGGGGATAATATTTAAGTATGCACATATGAGTAAAATAAGTGTAAAAGAAGGTGAAACAATAAGTCAAGGCACACAAATAGGTCTTATGGGCAGTACTGGAATGTCAACAGGCTCACATTTGCATTTTGAAATAAAAATTAACGGTAGAACAGTAGATCCACAAAACTTTATTAAGACATAGAGGTATAATATGCATATAAAAACACCGTATTTTCCAATAGAAATAGAATGGCTACTTTTAATTGTACTTATATTAGCTATATTTTGCTCCCCACTTCAAAAGATTATGGGCGATTTTTTCATATGTTACCTATTTATAGTATTTCATGAATGTGGGCATATGTTTGTAGCATCTTTTTTTAGTAGACAAGTAGAACTTTTTAAAGTGTCTCTTGCGGGTGTTTCAATAGTCTTTGAAGAACCAAAATATGTAACAGAAAAGAAAAAAATAAAATTAAAAACTAAGTATGTGCAAAATATATGTGTGTTTTTAGCAGGACCTCTATCAAATGTTTTTCTTGCAATTATATTTTATGGAAATAATACTATATTTGAAATTAATTTGTTTTTATGTATGCTTAATCTGATTCCGATTTTTCCACTAGATGGGTATAATATATTAAAATATTTATTTTTGTTAATTCGGCTTAAAAGAAGATAAAATAAAAATAATAATTAATTGGATAAGTTATAGTTTACTTGTATTTATGTGTGTATTTGCAATAATTTTAATAATAGTTTTTAAAAATCCTGCAATGAGCATATTTCTTATATATTTATATATTTTAAAACAAAGTAATAAAAAGGAAGAAAACATAAGATACTTGTTTGAAAAAATAAAGGCTTAATATATAGAAATCATACAATTTCTAAGCTTGTAATATTTTTTATAGCTTTTTAAATATTAATTCTATTAGTAGTAAAAGTAGTAAATGGTAACATGTTTTCAAACTTTTTTATCATTACTATTAATAAAGAGGCAAAATTAAAAATAAGTAAGTAAAATATAAATAAAAACATGAAAAAAGATAAAATAAAAA
>JAVXNL010000038.1:0-11714 GCA_036645795.1 Clostridia bacterium | reverse complement strand
CTTTTTATTACTTAGTTAATAATTTAGCAAGATTGGCTTTTTTTCTTGCAGCAGTGTTTTTAGCAAGAACACCTTTAGACCAAGCCTTATCTACAAGACTAACAGCCTTAGTATATAATTCTTGTTTATCTTCTTTGTTTTCTTTTACAGAAATTTCAAAAGATTTTATAGCTTCTTTATAAGCTTTTTTTGTAGCTCTATTTTGAATAGTTTTAGTTTCAATTATTTTAACTCTCTTTTTTGCTGATTTTATATTTGGCATAAGTTGCACCTCCTTAAATTATGAGCTTGTTATTACTTGCATATTTTAACATAATATTTTGTAAAAATCAAGTGGTTTAGTAAAATATAGTTTACAAATACAAAAAAGACTGTTATTTTGTATATAAAATACAATAAAAGTTAAAAAGTAAATGTTAAAAAGAGTTTTTAAAAATTAAAAATGACAAAAGATACTATATAAGGAAATTACATAGTATCTAAAAGACTTTTGCTAATAATAGTATAGTAGTAATTACTTAGTTGGATTTTTAACAGTAGTTTCTGGTTGGTTAACTTTATTAGAAGTAGGTTCAACGTCTAATATGGCCTTAGATAAATTGTCATCATTTACTATTTTCCATTCTTTATTTATTTTTACTAAATTTAGCGTATACTCTTTATCTATTTTTTGTACGTTAGGATTGCTTAATTCATTGTCAAAAAAAGTATTAGAATCTGTATTGAGTTGACTTTCAGTTTTGTTTAAATTTGAAAACATATTAGAATATACCTCTGATATATATTTTTCAAATATAGTTTGCATATCAATTTTATTTATAGCTACTTTTATAGTAGCACTATCTTTTTCTTGTTTTTCTTCTAGTACTGTTGCGTGTATGCTTGAAACATATTTTTTGAAAAACGTTTGATTTTGGGCGTTTTCCACATAGGATGTAGTAGTTTCAGTATTATCTAAAAATTGATTTGAACTATCTATGTTGCCTGATGATATACTACTAAAAAACATATTAACTGTTTTAGTTGGAGTTTTTCTAGTTAGATACATAAACACGGTTATACTTATTGTGACAAGTACAATTAAAGATACTGTTGTAATAATAATAATTTTTTTATTTTTTTTCATTATGATCTCCCCTTTTTTAAAATATTACTAATATGATTATATATCATTTGTAGTATAAAAGTAAAGAATTTTAGCAAAAAATGTAAAAAAACATAAGAATTGGGTTATATATAAATATTAGAAATTTAATATGGTGTATAAGAGTATTAAAAAATAATGAAATTTAAATAATATTAATGATATTCTACTATATGTTGAATTTTTAACATAATTTATTATAAATATATATTTTCAAAAAAACTTGAAATATTTATTTTATTATGTTAAAATAAACATTAACATTTATTTTAGGGCAATTTTTATGAGATGCTTTTTTTATAAAAAAATGTATTTTGGGGTATAGCCAAGTGGTAAGGCGTCGGACTCTGAATCCGATATTCGCTGGTTCGAACCCAGCTATCCCAGCCAAAATATAGGCATACAACTACTTTTGAAAGTAGGCTGTATGCCTTTTTGATATTACCTTGAATTGCCGATATATCAACGCTTGTGGCTGTTTTATGCTTTTTATGTGATTTTCAAATGTAGGTGGATATGTTTAAAAAGTCTTGGCATTGCTGTACGTATTGCTGTACTATTGCTATACATATAAAAATAGGAGGTGGATTTTTTAATCTAACTCCTATTTTTTAACGCAAAACATAATGTTAAGTGTTAATATTTAAAATTTAATATATTAAAACAAATTATCCTTTAGGGCATATCTCACAAGAAAACAAATCTATTTTAGCTTGAAGAATAGACTCTAATCTTGTTATTGAATTCACCATTTTTTGTACAGATGAGTTAACAGTTAGCAGTTCATCTGCTGTTACACTAGGCATAGCTATAACAGCTTGTAGTTTTTCACCTTCAGCATTTAAAATGTGAGATAGAGCAGTTTCTTCTAGAGCAACAGATTCTATGATATCTGTAATTGCTTGATCTCTTGTAGTTGTGCTTGGTGTTATTATTGGCATTGACATATTAATTGACCCCCTTATTTCTTGTGATGTTTATACAAACATACACTAATATACTATATGAGTTATATATAATTCATGTTACTAATGAGTATTTATAATATATTCTTATTTGCAAAAATACTTGATTTAATTGTTATGGTTATCATAATCTAAAATATTAGAATCACAATCATCAATATTAGATTCTTTTTTTGCACAATGGCAAAAATTTTTCTTTACAAATTTAGACGCAGCTTCTAATTTGGCAAGCAATATCTGCTCTAGCATACTTATATTGCTAATAGTTTGATTTACAGATTCATTTATTTTTAAGAGTTCTGATATGTTTTTGCAGGTTAATACAGCTTTTTGTATCTTTTCTCCTTCTGCATTAAGTATATGTGATATGCCGGTTTCTTCTAATGCAATAGACTCTATTATGTTAGCTAGGTTTTTGCAAAAGTCACATTCTTTTGAAGGTCTACATTCACATTCGCATTCACAGTTACATTCACAGTCACATTCAAGATTACATTTGTTTTCTTTATTAAATGAGCAGCAATTATCAAAGTCTTTTTGATTGCTTTCTTCGCATTCACATCCATTACATTTACAGCAGTTACAATTGTTACAGAAGTTACACATTTTATTAAAGTTTAAAAGATTACTACGATTATTTGGTTTATTAGGATAATAATTTGAAAAATTATTGCTTATTAAACAAGTCTCATATATATAGTTTATATTTCTAGTAACAAATAGTTTTAATACGCCATTTGATTCAAATATGTTATGTATATAGCAATCAGTATCAATAAAGTATTCTTGTAAGATATTATTTTCATCATCAAGTTTTGCAAGAAAACTTTGATTTTCTTTAATATATGCAATATATATACAGTCTTTATAGTTAAATACAGCACTAAATTTTAGTGTATTATCTCCTTTCTCATTTACTTTTTGTATACTTTTTGTAATTATATCTGTTTGCATTGTATCTAGTTGTGTTGATATAATACTAGCTGTATTTACAACATATAAGGTGTTTTCTTTGGAATAATAACTAATAGATGTGATTTTTTCTTTATACATATCTAAATTTGCAATTTGAACTATTTTATGCTTATTAAAAGTTTTATTAAAGGCTACTAAAGAATTATCTGATTTAGACAAAAAAATAGAGTTATCTTTGTCATTATTTGCAATATTTGTATATGAAGTATCTACATCTTTTTTAAATTCATAGCAATAGGCATTATTAAAAATATGAACCTCGTTTGAATTTAATTGACTAAGATATAACAAAGTACCGTCACTTGTACATCCATTGTATAAATTTTGATTTTTTGATATTATGGGAATTTTTGAAACTATAATATTCATTTTTTATCACTCCTTGTTTGTACATTGTTATTCAATTATTATATAATATATTACTTTATAGTTACTTTTTTTATAAAAATATGTGAATTATACATTTAAACTTTTTAATTGCTTTTTATTAATTGCTTTTGATTTAGTAATATTTTTTGTTTATATAAATAATATAGTACTATGTTATATTCTAATTTTATTGTTTTAAAGTATTAATATTTAGTAAAGGAGAATGATTATGAAAAATATAGAAAAATGTATAGCATGCCTTAATTGTAGAATGGATAATATAGAAAGACAAATGTGTTGTGCTATAAGATGTGTTAACAGTACTCTAAATTCTAATGTGGTGTTAGGCGATTTAGAGCCTAGTAATTCTATAGGTAAAAATGGCTGTATATACATTCAATTAAAAGGTGGTATTTTCTACAAAAAAAGCAATAATAATTGGGATTTAATAGGTGTGCTTGAACCACTTATTATTGATGGTGGTGATAGAGTACGATATATAGGGAGGGACAGTAAATGCCAACACAAATTAAATTAAAAAGAGGGCTCGATGCAAATGTCGCAGCACTAACACTTCAAGCTGGTGAACCGGCTTTTGTCACAGATACAGGTAAGTTATATGTGGGAAATGGTACAAATAAAGTACTTATAAACCCACTTAATAAGCCTGCAGGTATTGACACAACAACATCTTATACAAAAGTTAAAGTAAATGAGTATGGTCAGGTTATAGCTCTTGAAAAAATTGCAGCATCAGATATTCCACCTATTCCTGTATCTGGAATAACAGGGCTTGGAAGTGCAGCAACAGCAAATATTGGTTCTGCTAATGGTAATGTTCCAGTTTTAGATGCTACTGGAAAACTTAATACGTCTGTTTTGCCATCTATTGCAATTACAGATACTTTTGTTGTTGCGTCTGAGAGTGCAATGCTTGCTCTTGTAGCAGAAGTAGGTGATATTGCTGTAAGAACAGATACTAGTGAATCATATATATTAAAATCTTCTCCAGCATCAACTCTTGCAAATTGGGTTAAACTTTTAATACCCGCAGATGCTGTAACATCAGTTAATGGAAAAACAGGAACCGTTGTTCTTATTCCGACGGATGTATTAATGAGTGGATATACAAAAGCTACAACGTATTCATCTATTGCTATAACAGATAACATTTCAACCGCTATTGGAAAATTGGAGAAAAATTTTGATAATTTTGCCCCACTTGCATCTCCTGCACTTACTGGTACCCCAACATCTACAACTCCAGTTGCAGCAGATAATTCAACTAAAATAGCAACCACTGCTTTCGTTTCAACTTCGCTTTTATCCTATGCTCCGTTGCTTTCACCAACATTTACAGGCTCGCCATTAGCTACAACACCAGCATATAGTGATAATTCAACAAGAATAGCAACCACTGCTTATGTTCAAAGCAACCTTGCAGTTATAGATGGTGGAACATTTTAAAAATAAAAGTAAATAAAAAATAATAAAAATTAGAAAGAAAAGTAAGAAGATAATATTTGAAAAGCAAGTTATATTTTTTAACTTGCTTTTTCTTTACAATATTGCAATATTAATTTTTAAGTATCGTTATATAAATTTAAAAAAACAAATAAAAAATTTGCCTTTTTAATATAATTGTGATATAATACGTTTGCTTGTTTATTTAGTTTATTTTGTGTAAAACAAGCTATGTATTAACATATATAAATACACACACAAATGTAGTCTAATGCTTCTGCCATGTTAATATGGATGTAAGTAGATGTTGATATTTGTGGAGGATTAAAAGAAGGAGGAATTTTAAATGGCAATTATACCTATGAAATCATTACTAGAAGCCGGTGTACATTTTGGACACCAAACTAAAAGATGGGACCCAAGAATGGCTCCATATATCTTTACAGCAAGAAACGGTATTTATATACTAGACTTGCAAAAGACTTTAAAAAAAGTTCAAGAGGCTTATAACTTAACCAAAAAAGTTGTAGCAGAAGGTGGAACTGTTTTGTTTGTTGGAACAAAAAAACAAATTCAAGAAACAATGAAACAAGAAGCACAAAGGTGTGAAATGTACTATATTAATAGTAGATGGCTTGGAGGAACACTTACAAATTTTGGAACTATTAAAAAAAGAATAGCTAGACTTATAGAATTAGAAAAACAAGAAGAAGAAGGGGTTTTTGAAGTATTACCTAAAAAAGAAGTTATGAAACTAAAAAAAGAAATGCAAATATTAACTACCAATCTTGGTGGTATTAAAACAATGGAGAAAGTTCCATCACTTATTTTCTTAGCGGATTCTAAAAAAGAATATATCTGTACTAAGGAAGCTAGAAGACTTGAAATACCAACAATTGGTCTTATAGATTCAAATTGTAATCCAGAAGATGTAGATTATGTTATTCCTGGAAATGATGACGCAGTAAGATCAGTAGGTCTTATAGCGGCCAAAATAGCAGACGCTGTAATAGAGGCAAAAGAAGGAAATTTAGCAGAAGAGACAATAGAAGAAGATACTCAAACAATGGAAGAACTTGTAGCTCAAGTGGGCGTTGATAAAATAGAAAGAAAACCTAGACAAAATAATAGACCTAGAAATAACTATCCAAGAAGAGATAGAAATGATAGACCTGTGAGAAATGATAGAGTTGATAGAACTGAAAGAGTAGAAAAAGTTGAAGTACAAGAAAAAGTAGAAAAAACCGAAGAATAAAAAATATAGGAGGTAATTTTTATGGCAATTAAAGCAACACAAGTAAAAGAACTAAGAGATAGAACTAATGCTGGTATAATGGATTGTAAAAAAGTATTGGTTGAAACTGATGGTGATATTGAAAAAGCAATTGAACTTTTAAAAGAAAGGGGAATTGCAAAAGCAGCTAAAAAGGCTGGAAGAATAGCATCAGAAGGATTAGTAGAAGCATATATTCATAATGGGAAATATGGTTCTTTAGTAGAAGTTAATTCTGAAACAGATTTTGTTGCAAATAATGAAGAATTTAAAACTTTTGTAAAAGATATTGCAATGCATATTGCGGCGGTAGGTCCTCAATTTGTATGCCGTGAGGAAGTGCCAGCATCTCTAGTAGAAGCTGAAAAAGAAACTTTAAAAGCACAAGCGTTAAATGAAGGAAAACCAGAAGCAGTTATTGAAAAAATGGTAGAAGGAAGATTAAACAAATTTTATAGTGAAATTTGTTTGCTTGATCAACCTTTTGTAAAAGATCAAGACAAGACTGTTGGACAATTACAGACTGAACTAATTGCAAAAATTGGTGAAAATATAGTAATACGTAGATTCTCAAGATTTGAACGTGGTGAAGGTATAGAGAAAAGACAAGAAAACTTTGCAGAAGAAGTTGCAAAACAAATAAATAAATAATATATGGGATATGAACTTAATTTTAAGTTCATATTTTTTTTGAAAAAACTAGTAAAATGAAAATAGTTGTTGAAATATATAAATAATTAGTATATAATATATGTAATTTAGGAGGGGAAGTATGGATACTAAGTATAAAAGAATATTAATAAAATTAAGTGGAGAAGCAATAGGAAAAGAAGATGGAAGAGGAATAGATAGTAAAAAAGTAGAAAAAGTGGTTGATCAGATAGTAGAATTATCAAATCTTGGATTAGAAGTCGCTATAGTAATTGGGGCTGGAAACTTTTGGAGAGGTAAATATGGACAAGATTATATGGAAAGAACAACATCTGACTATATGGGAATGCTTGCAACAACTTTAAACGCACTGGCACTTCAAGATATGATGGAAGGAAAAGGTGTATATACAAGAGTTATGACGGCAATTGAGATGAGACAGATAGCAGAACCCTACATAAGAAGAAAAGCTGTAAGACACTTAGAAAAAGGTAGAGTTGTAATATTTGCATGTGGAACGGGCAATCCGTATTTTACAACTGATTCAGCAGCAGCTTTAAGAGCAATTGAGATGGATGCAGAAGTGATAATGCTTGCTAAAAACGTGGATGGTGTATATGATAAAGATCCACAACAAGATAGTGATGCAAAAAAATATGATGAAGTTACGTATATGGAAGCAATATCAAAACATTTGCAAGTTATGGATACAACAGCGTTGACTCTTTGTATGGAAAACCAAATACCTATAGTAGTATTTGGATTAAACGAAAAGGACTCTATAAAAAGAGCTGTATCAGGAGAAAAAATTGGAACAATAATACGTTCATAGAGGAGTGAGTAAAGTTATGAGTGATAGTGACAAAAAAGGAAGTACTACAGATATAGAAAGAAAAGAACCTATATTTGTATTACAACCAAAATTTAATTTTATTTATGAGTTATTTATGCCTACTGGAAGAAAAATAAAAAGGACAATAACAGCTTTTCTTGTGTTTTTATTACTTATGTTTTTTATAATGTTTATTAAAAAAAGTGTAAATATAGAAAATATAGCGGCATCTACTTTGCAAAATGTATATAATATAGGTAGTGTAGTATCTATTGTTGTAATTGTGTTATGTGTTTTAAAACTTGCATTTCATATTGCTTTTCAATATTTTCAATATAAAAACATAAAATATGAATTTTATGATAAGCATTTATTATATATAGATAATTTTTTAAATCAACATAAAAAGAATATTCAATATATAAATATAAAAGAAGTAGAAATAAGAAGAACTATTTGGGATAGAATATTAGGATTTGGTATTATTGTAATATATACTAATGCAGAAAATGAATATAGTAATGGGCTTATTGTTTATGCTATAAAAGATGCAGATAGTTATTATGAAAAAATAGATGCACTTGTACATAATATAAAAGAGAGTAATAATCCTCAAGGATCTGAATTGGGAGGAAATATTGAAGTTCAAGAAAAAGAAGAAAAAATGAAAAATGAGAATTATAGTAAAGAAGTATCTTTTGAGGATAGTTTGCAAAAATATAAAAAGTAAATAATATAAAAGTACTATGTAATATAAATGTAACATAGTATTTTTTTGGCTATTTTGCAGGAAAAATGTCGAAAAAACATTGACTAAAATTACCAAAGATAGTATAATACAATTATTACAGGAGGGGTTTTTAAGTGAAAAAAAATAATATTATAAAAGTACTAATAGTGTTTATAACTATTGGTTTAGTTACATATTTATCAATATGTGGCCTTAAGATAGGTAATAAAACAATTATTCATAGTATAAAAGACATTAAAACTGGTTTAGATATTAGTGGTGGTGTAACAATTGTATATCAAGCTGATGGGGGAAATTCTCAACAAATATCAGAAGAAGATTTGAAAAAATCAGAAGCGGTTATTCGTAAAAGGCTTGAAGCAAAAAACATATTTGATTATATAGTAAGATCTGATGTAAGTAATAGTCAAATACATGTAGAAATACCTGCTAACATAAATGACAAAACAAAAGATCCTTTGCAAGCTGTCGAAGGTCTTGATAAAACAGCAAAAATAGAATTTAGAGATCCAGAAGGAAACATACTTCTTGCAGGAGATAATATAAAGTCTGCAAAATATAGTGAAGAACCAACAGATAGCACTGGAATGCCATCTCCACATGTAGTCTTAACATTTAGTGAAGAAGGTACAAAAAAATTTGCTGAAGCTACAGGAAAGTTAGTAGGAAAAGAATTGTCAATTTATTTAGATGAAGATTGCATTACTTCACCAACTGTAAATGATAAAATAGAATCAAATACGGCAATCATAACTATGGGAAAAGGTTCATATGCTGAAAAAAAAGTAGAGGCTGAACAATATGCGATGCTTATTGATTCAGGTACACTTCCATTTAATTTAAATGTAGTAAGCAAAGAATATGTGGGACCATATATCGGTCAAAAAGCATTAGAAGTTAGTATTTATGCAGGAATTGTAGCTTTAATTGCAATAGCTATAATAATGATAACTTTATATAGATTGCCTGGAGTTATTGCAAGTATAGCACTTATTTTATATACATCTATAGTATTACTTATAATGTCAACTACAGGAATTAGTTTAACGCTTCCAGGAATTGCAGGACTTATTCTTTCAATTGGAATGGCAGTAGATGCAAATGTAATAATATTCGAGAGATTTAAAGAAGAATTAATACAAAAAATAAGTCCAATTAAAGCTTTCGATAGAAGTTTTAAAAATGCAATGGCAGCAATTATTGATGGGAATATTACAACATTTATAATAGCAATACTTTTATATATATTTGGAATAGGTCCAATAAAGGGATTTGGAATAATACTTGCTATAGGTGTAGTTGTAAGTTTATTTACAGCACTTATAGTCACTAAGTTTATGTTAAAGCAATTCTTGCCAATTGCGAGTAAATCACCCTTCTTATTTGGCATTAAAAAGGAGGTGAAATAGTATGAGAAAACTTGATTTTTTAAAGCATAGATATATATTTATAGCTATTTCACTTATAATAATAGTAGGTGGTATTGGTTATGGGCTTGTAACAGGATTTAGATTTGATATAGATTTTATGGGCGGAACTTCAATACAGGCCGATATGAAACAAGAGTTTAATAATAGTGATATTGAAACGATTGTACAACATGTTACCGGTTCTAAACCATTAGTTCAAAAGATGTCTGGGGGAGAGTCTGCAGTATCTATAACTACAGATGTTATACCTGAAGAGACTAGCACAAAAATAGTAGAATTACTAAAAGAAAAATATCCTAATATGGATGAGCCATCAACAAGAAATATTCAACCATCTTATGGAAAAGATTTGCTTAATTCTGCACTTCTTGCAATAATTGTATCAATAGCATTGTTATTATTATATATAGGGATAAGATTTAGAACACTTGGATTTACAGCTGCAGTAACTGCAATTTTAGCACTTGTGCATGATGCATTAATTATGGTAGCAATATATGGAATATTTAAGTTTCCAATAAACTCAACATTTGTTGCAGTAATACTTACAATACTTGGATATTCTATAAATGATACGATAATAGTATATGATAGAATAAGAGAAAATAAAAGAAAAGTGGTAAAATCTAGTGACCTAAGAGATACAATAAATATAAGTATAAGTCAAACAATGAAAAGAACAATATTTACATCATTTACCACAATAACTGCAATTGTAATTGTGTATATATTTGCTTTGTTTAATAATCAACAAGTATTAGAACAATTTTCTTTACCACTTACAATTGGTATAGTTACTGGAACATATTCATCTATTTTTATCGCTTCATCTCTTTGGTATGTATGTGATGGGTTTATGAATAAAGGCAAAAAAAACGCAAACAACAAAAAAGAAAATAAGAAGAATAAAAAGATAAAAGAGTAAAGAAAAAGCAATGAAGATATGAAATATCAAACCAGTATAAGGTTTACTTTATATTGGTTTGAAAATATATAATATAAAAAGGAGGGAATTTTTATGGGAATATCAGCATTAATACTTGGTGTAGTTTCGCTTTCAATATCACTAATACCATTTTGTGGAATTATAGGCTTATTACCAGCAATAGTTGGATTAGTGATGGGGATTTTAGATATAATAAAACAAAAAAAGCAAAAAGAATCAAAATCTAAAGGTATAATTGGAACAGTATTATCTTCTCTTGCAATTATATATATTGTTTTAGGTATAGTAATATTTAGTGTTGCGTCTAATTTAAGTGTAACTAACTTAGAGGGAGAGTTAGAAAAAGAGATAGGAAAAGAATTTGGCAAGGAATATATAAAAGATAAACAAATAAACGAATTTAATAATGTTAAAACATATAAAGTTGGTGAAGAAATAAATATTAATGGAGCAACTTTAAAAATAACAAAGATAGATAAAAAAGCAGAAATAAATAACACTAAAGCTAGCAATGGAAAAGAGTATGTCATAGTGTATGTGAATATATTAAATTCCAGTTCTGATTTGATAACATATTCACCACATGATTTTTCTATGTTAAATTCGCAAGGTCAATTACAAAATATAACTGAAAATATAGAATTATTAGAAACAGAAATGTTATCAAATGGAAAATTAATACCAAAAGGTAGTGTATCGGGAGCTATAGTATTTGAAGAGCCAAAAGATGCTTCTAATTTAGAGTTGCTATTTGGAAATGATATATTTACAGAAGAGTGTATAAAAGTTAAATTAGAGTAAAAATTATATTAAAGCTAATATTTAAATGTTTTATAATAAAATATTGTCACTATTTATTCAATGCTGTCAACCTAAAATATTTACAGCATTGAGTGAACCGTAACCAAATTATG
>JAVXNL010000037.1:0-12437 GCA_036645795.1 Clostridia bacterium | reverse complement strand
AAGAATAATAGAATGAACAATTAAAATATATGATAAAAATAACTATGATATTAAAAAATAGGAGGATATCATAGTTTTTTTATAGATTAGTCGTTTTTTGGACAAAGAGCTTTTATACAACAAATATCACATTTAGGTCTTCTTGCAATACATACAGCTCTCCCATGTAAAACTAATATGTGGTTTATTTTATTCCAATAGATTTTATCGAATTTTTTTGTAAGTTCTTCTTCAATTTTTACTGGAGTGTTTCCGTTAGAAAAACCTGCTTTTCTAGAAATACGTGTAACATGTGTATCTACAGCAATTCCTACAGTGGTTTTAAAACATTCTTGTAGTATAATATTAGAAGATTTTCTGCCAATTCCTCTAAGAGTACAAAGCGTTTGCATAGTATTTGGTACTTTTCCATTAAAGTTATTAACAATGATATTTGCAGATGTACAAATACTTTGCGCTTTATTTATGTAGAATCCACAGGGCTTTATTATCTTTTGAATATCAGATATATCAGCTTTTGAAAGCGCATATACATCATGGTATTTTTCAAATAAAATTGGTACTATAGCGTTAACTCTTTTATCTGTACATTGTGCAGCAAGAATTAAGGCTACAACAAGCTCTATAGGGGAGTTAAAATTAAGTCCACAATATGCTTCAGGATATTCTTTTTCTAATATTTGTATCATTGCTATAGAATTTTTTTTAGTTGATTTTATATATTTAATTTTCTTTAGAGGCATATTTTTCATAATCAATCACCATTTCTATATATTTTTCATAATATATATTAAATATTTTACAATATTTTTGTTCATTTGTCAAAGGGGGTGTGATTAATGTTTACTGGAGCATTTAGGAAAACTATAGGCCTTTTTTGTGTTGCACTAGGTGTTGGTGTAGCTCTTGGAATATTATTACCTTTTTGGTGTTGGATAGCAATTGTAGCAATCGCTGTGATTGTACTTGGAATATCATGGTTTTTTTGCTAAAGGAGGAAAAGATATGAAAGTTGTTGTATATAAACCAGGAAAATTTATGAAAATGTTACTAAAGACGATATTTAAAATGTAAATAAAATTATAAGTGATAAATTAAAAATGTTAATAAATATAAAATAAAATACTTGTTAGTGTACATATATACATATAAAAATTCATCTAGTAAAACAGATGAATTTTTCTATAATATATAGTTAGTATAAAGAATGAATAAAAAGTGAATTTTTGATTTTTTATGTTTTATATTTTATGTTTTATTTAATTTAATACTTGAACAATATTAAATTAAGAAGTATAATATATATAGTAAGTTTTGGAGGTAGTGTAGTGAAAAAAGAAAAAGAATATGGACTTGTGCTTACTGGTGGTGGTACTAAAGGTGCGTATGAGTTTGGATGCTATAGAGCAATGCTTGAGTTAGGTTTAAATATAACATCTGTTGTGGGTACATCAATAGGTGCTATTAATGCAGCCCTTATTGTGCAAACAGATATTGTTAAAATGAAGAAAATATATGAAACAATAAGAATAAATAATATAATAAATGTAGAAGAAAATATAGATACTAGTAAAAATATATTTAATATAGGTAATATGATAAAACTTGCAAAAGACTACAAAAGGCAAAGAGGCTTTACAAATGAACCTTTAAGAAAAATGATAGAAGAAAACATTGATGTGGATAAAATATATAGTTCAAAAATAGGATTTGGAATGGTAACGTATTCAATAAAAAGTAAAGAACCATTAGAAAAATTTAAAGAACAAATTCCAAAATCTGAGTTTATAGATTATTTGTTAGCCTCTTCTTGTTTACCTATATGTAAGCCACAAAAGATAGGAAATATTGAATATTATGATGGTGGGTTTTATGATAATATGCCAATTAATATGCTTGTTAATAAAGGGTATAAAAATATAATTGTAGTAGATATTTCAGGAATTGGTGTAAAAAGAAAACTTATAAATAAAAATGTATATGTGAAA
Source organism: Clostridia bacterium (assembly GCA_036645795.1). Classification (GTDB taxonomy): domain Bacteria; phylum Bacillota; class Clostridia; order TANB77; family CAG-465; genus CAG-465. The sequence goes on along the minus strand of JAVXNL010000037.1, from coordinate 10,449 downwards.
ATAATAAGAGCTACAGAAGATTTAGGTGGCGTTATGGAGTTTAATCAAGATAAGATGCAAAAGAATGTAACACTTGGATATTTAGATACTCTAAAAGCCTTTAATCATATACAGCGGACATATATATTATTTTGGTAAGGTTGAATTTAAAAAACTTATAGATATTTTTAGTTTAAATACATTATATGGATTAGAGTTTGCTGCAAGAGTGTATGGAATGGATACATATAAAATATATGGATATAAAGAATTTTTAGAGGAACTTTTAAATAGGCATAAAAAAGCCGAAAAAGAATATAAAGAGATAAGGGATGATTTTGATCCTCTCCAAAAAGTAAAAGAGCTTACTACATTATTTAAAATGATAAAAAGAGGGCTAGGTTTAAACTTTTTTCTAGATGTTATATCAAAGCAACCTGCATATAGAAATAAGATAATAATCAAAGAAATATTTTCAGATTATTTAGTATCAGGAGATGCGCTGTTAGAGTTAATAAATTATTATAAATAAAAAAGATATGACTATATAGTCATATCAAAAATAATAGTTATTTTATATTAATTTGCAAATTATATTGCTCTTTGAACTTTACCACTTTTCAAACACTTAGTACATACTTTCATTTTTTTAGTATTACCATTGTCAGCTACTTTGACTGTTTGAACATTAGGTTTCCATGTTCTTGCAGTTCTTCTGTGTGAGTGACTCACTTGTAGTGAGAAATTTATATCTTTTGCACATATTTCACATTTAGCCATTTCATAAGCCCCCTTTGCTTGTATCTAAATCAATTACTTAATCATTTTAACATAAAGTTTGAAAATAATCAAGATATATCATTAAATTTCAATACTTTTCAAACAAAAAGAGCTATTTTTAAGTGAAATACCTCTTTTTGTAGTATTGTATTTTATTTTTTTTGTTCTTTTTTTTGTTCTTTTTTATACTATTATTTAGATTATATTTTAAGTATAGTACCAGTTGCTTGATTGGTTAATAAGTCTTTATGCGTTGTATTTGGAAAGCCACCACTTAGAACTACAGTATCATTTTCTTTTAATAGACCTTTTTCTTTTAAAAATTCAATACCAGTATTTAAAATTTTATCGAAATTATATTCATTAGGAATATATATAGCAGTTACTCCATTTTCTACTCCCATTTGTCTATAGGTATGAATATTTGCAGTTATTACATATATTGGACATGAGGGTTTAAAACCAGATAGCATAGAAGATGTTATAGCGTGCTCTGATACTGCAATTATTGCATCTGCATTGGAAAACATTGCAGAACAACAAACCGCAAAGTTTGCTTGTTTTTTAAATTCATAAGAATCAGTTAAGTCTGCAACTTTATCAAAGTTAGTTAATTTTTCTAAGTTTCTTTTTTTAAATCTTCTCCAGTAATCAATATTTTTTTCACTTGCTTCTATAATTTTAACCATTACTTGAACTGCTTCTAACGGATAATCTCCTTGGGCAGACTCGCCAGATAGCATTACGGCGCTTGTACCATCATATACTGCATTTGCAACATCTGATACTTCAGCACGAGTTGGTCTAGGATTTCTTTGCATAGAATCTAGCATTTGTGTAGCTGTTATAACAGGTTTACCAGCTTCTGTAGTTTTTCTTATCATCATTTTTTGTACAGATGGTAGATTTTCTATTGGAATTTCAACTCCAAGATCTCCACGTGCTACCATTATACCATCAGTAACTTTTAGTATTTCATCAAAATTATCTAAACCTTCTTGATTTTCTATTTTTGCTATTATTTTTATTCTATCGTTTCCAAGTGAGTCAAGTAATTCTCTTATATCTAATATATCTTGAGGTTTTCTTACAAAAGATGCGGCTATGAAATCTAAGTCTTGTTCTACAGCAAATTTTATATCTTCTATATCCTTTGGTGTCATTGCTTTTAGTTGTAGTTTTGCCCCAGGAATATTTACGCCTCTTTTTCCACCTAGTATGCCAGAATTTTCAATAATACATTCTAGTTCGGTTCCATCTATTTTTTCTACTATTACGTCAACTAAGCCGTCATCAATTAGAATATGAGAACCAATTTGCACATCATTTGGTAATTGTGGATATTTAATTGAGATGATGTTGTCGTCTCCTTCAATATCTCTTACGGTAAGTGTAAGTTTATTTCCTTTTATAAATTCATGCTTTTTATCATCTGCAAATACTCCAGTTCTAATTTCTGGACCTTTTGTATCTAATAAAAAAGCTACGCTTGTTCCAAGTTTTTCATTTATTGCTCTTAATGTTTTTATTTTACCTAATTGTTCTTCATGGTCGCCATGAGAAAAGTTTAGTCGCATTACATCTATTCCTGCTTTTACTAGTTTTTCTAGCATTTCACTATTTTGACTTGCTGGACCTATTGTTGCTACAATTTTTGTTCTTTTCATAAAAATTCACTCCTTCAAAAAATATGGCATTAATATATTATATGCATATTTTGTATTTATCACTTAGATAGTATACCTTTATTTTTTTAAAATGTCAATAAAATTAAAAAACAAATTAATAAAAATAGCGAAAAATGTCAAAATCTGCTGCTTTTACACTACATATATATTTTTTGTTTGAAAAGTATTTTTTAAATAAAAAATATAATTAAAACACTTTTTTATTTAAAACTTATAAACTTTTTATCATAAAAAAAATATATAGTAATATATTTATATTAAGAAAATGTTTAACTTGGAGGTAGAAAATGAAAAATACAGATATTTACAAAGATATATCATCTAGAACAAATGGTGATATATATATAGGAGTAGTAGGTCCAGTAAGAACTGGAAAATCTACTTTTATAAAGAATTTTATGGAAAAGTTCGTAATACCTAATATAGATGATGAATATAAAAAAGATAGAGCAAATGACGAACTTCCACAAAGTGCAGCAGGTAGAACAATAATGACGACAGAACCAAAATTTGTGCCAAATGAGTCAGTGGAGATAAATTTAGATAATAAGGTATCTCTAAAAACAAGACTTGTTGATTGCGTTGGTTACTTAGTTGATTCTGCAGTAGGACATATGGAAGATGATATGCCAAGAATGGTAAAAACCCCTTGGTCAGATGAACAGATACCATTTGCAAAAGCAGCAGAAATCGGTACCAAGAAAGTTATACAAGAACATTCTACAATAGGTCTTGTAATAACTACAGATGGAAGTATTACAGATATTCCAAGAGAGGATTATATAGATGCTGAAACACGTGTTATAAGTGAACTAAAAGAGATAAATAAACCTTTTGTAGTAATATTAAATTCTATACATCCAGATGCTCAAGATACAATAAAGCTTGCAGAGCAATTAGGAGAAATGCATAATATATCAGTATTACCTATGGATATAGCAGAGTTAAACGAAAGTGATCTTACTTGTGTGTTTGAAAGAGTCTTAGATGAATTTCCAGTTACACAGATAGGATTTAAATTACCTGAATGGTTTAGTATATTAGAATTTGAACATTGGCTAAAACAAGATGTAATAGGAATAGTAAAAAACAGTTTTAATGAAGATTACTCATTAAGAGAAGTAAGTGATTTAATTAAAAAAATATCAAACGAAAGTGAAATATTTGAAAGTCTTGATATAGATAATGCACAAATGGAAGATGGAAGCATAAAGATAAAAATGAATATAAATCAAAATATGTTTTATAAAGTACTTAGTGAAATATCAAATTTTGATATTGCCTCAGACGGAGATATATTTGCTCTCCTTAAAAATTTTTCTAAAACAAAAGTAGAATATGATAAAATTGCTATGGCATTAGAAGAGGTCAGGGTAAAAGGATATGGAATAGTTACTCCACAAATGGATGAATTAACACTTGAAGAACCAGAGATTGTAAAACAAGGAAATAAATATGGTGTTAAACTAAAAGCAAGTGCTCCAAGTATTCATACTGAATGTATCAAACAGAAGTGTAACATTTCCAAGAAAGAAAAACAACATACCAACAAACATTATCTACAATGTAGGGCTCTACATATCCATATAAGAAAAGTGATTACTTCCCAAAATAAATTGAGAGATAATCACTTTCGTTTGAATCTTTTTAAGATTTAATCTTCGGACAATTGCTCGGGCAAATTTGGAACTTAATCAATTAAGCGTCCATATACCCAGTAATAAAGGTTTCTACTAGCCTAACGGCTTCTTCGTTGTCGGCTTCAGCTTTTCCACCACAGTCATTCATATGGCGATTTCTGTTTACACTTTCAATAATTCCAAAATTAGTATACTCATCTTTTGGAAGCATAATATTATGTTTTTGTAAAACAGTTCCTTCCTTACTCATTTTCTTGCCATCTCTTAAATCTTTTGTGTACATAGCCAAGTCCATGCAACAGTGGCTCGCTGCAAAGTAGTTAACATAGTCAACTACGATAGCATCAATTACTTTTTGCTCAAGTTTTTTGCTTTTGTAATTCCGAATAAATTCTTTTGAATAATCACAAAGCGAGAATACTAATTCTCCAGACGTCATAGTGCATTCCTCCTAAAATTTTTTTTAAAACCGTGATGTTTCTTCTTGCTAAAAAGAGGTACAAAAAATTGTTACATTAACATTATACCATACGTGTCAAGAGCTATAATTTATCAAATACTAAATTTCCGCTAATTTCTTAAAACGGGAATTTAACTTTTAATTCAACTTTTTTATCAAAAACGATTCAATATTTATCGCTTTTGTGGTATACTATATACTATAATGATTTTAATATTAGGTTAAAATGGAAAAGGAGATGATAGCAATGTCAACAGAAAAAAGAGAATTGTATAATATAATAGATACTTTACCAGAAGAACTATCTGCCAAGGTTCTTGATTATATAGAGTATTTAAAATTTACTACTATTATAGATGAAAAAGATATTCCAAATGAATTAGTAATAAAAAGTAAAGAAGATTTAATTCAAAAACTGGGAAATGCTGAAGATAGTATTTCAAAAGGCGATGTATTTTCATCAGAAGAAGTATTTGCAGAAATAGACCAAATATTAGCACAATAGAATAGGAGGCAATAAAATTGCAAAAATATATGATAGATATTTCAAAAGAGGCTAAAGCAGACATTAAAAACATAATAATGTATATAAAAGACATATTACTGGAGCCTATTATTGCTAAAAAATATTCTAAACTTATCAAAGAAAATATTAATAGTCTAAATTATTCCCCTGAACGCTTTGCTGTTATTGATAGTGAATTAATTAAGGGTAAAATATACAGAAAGTTAGTTATAAGAAATTATATTGCTATTTATAGAATTGATACAGAAAATAATAAGGTTCATATTGTTAGAGTTCTTTATGGTAGAAGAAATTTTGAAAATATTTTGTGAAATTAATTTAGCTCATATAAAAAAAGCACCGCTATATCTTAAAAATAAGATTTACGGTGTTTTATAACGTTTTCATATTCCAGGTATATATTGCTCTTATGTACCTACTTTATTATCATTCATATCTTTTTTGCCTAGTTCCACTTTGACAGATATATCTTCACTTTCAATAAGAGTAGGGTTGCCAACAAGGTGCATAGCGTTCAATTTTTTCAATATTAGGAAAGTGCAAAAAAACAAATAACAAAATAAGTTGTTCTAAATTGGACTAGTTTATCATAAAGTTAAGTATAAAAGGTTGGTGATTGAAGATAAATGAAACAAGCTGAACAAACAACAAAATCAAAAGAAATGAACTCTTTTTTAATAGAAATACAATTATCTGTAAATCACTCACTTTTTGAAAAAGGGTATATAACCGAAGAAATGTACACAAAAGCAAAGGAACTTATAATAAAATCATAATTTGCATATACAGCTTACAAGAATTTACATCTTGTAGGCTTTTTTATTGACAAGCTATGTTGAATGATATATAATAATAAGTAACATACAGAAGTGTATTAAAAGGAGAGTGATTTTATGGACTTATTTACTATGAGAAATGAACTAAACAATGGAAAGACACTTTATGACTTACCTTTAAGAGTTACATACTATGCTCGTGTATCTACTGATAAAGATGAGCAGTTACACTCGTTGCAAAATCAAATCAATTATTATAGTGAATTTATTACTGGTAATAAAAATTGGACTTATGTAGAGGGTTACATTGATGAGGGTATTTCTGGAACAAGTGTATCTAAACGTGATAGCTTTTTAAAGATGATTGATGATGCAAAATTGGGGAAGTTTGATTTTATTATCACAAAAGAGATAAGCCGCTTTTCTCGTAATACGATAGATAGTATTCACTACACACAAGAGCTACTACATAATAATGTAGGTGTATTTTTCCAATCTGACAATATTAATACCCTACTTCCAGATAGTGAGTTAAGGCTTACCATTATGTCTAGTATGGCACAAGATGAAGTACGTAAAATTTCTGAACGTGTTAAGTTTGGTTTTAAAAGAGCCATTGAAAAGGGTGTTGTACTAGGTAATAACAAAATATGGGGCTATAAAAAAGATAACGGAAAACTTGTTATTGATGAAGAACAAGCTGAGATAGTTCGCCTTATCTTTGAATTATACGCTACACAAAATATGGGTATTCGTGCTATCTCTACTGAATTGAGTGCAAGAGGTTATTTAAATACAGAGGGCAACCCATTTTCATTTTCTACTGTAAAAAACATTCTAGTTAATCCTAAATATAAAGGTTATTACTGTGGAAGAAAAACACATAAATATGACTATCGTAACAATGATAGAAAAGTGTTTGATGAGAAAGATTGGGTTATGTATAAAGATGAAGAAGGTGTTCCACCTATTGTTAGTGAACAATTATGGGAAAAAGCCAACAAAATACTAGCAAAACGTAGTAACAATATGAAAAGTGATAACCATATTAGTTACAATAACAAATATACCTATTCAAGTAAAATCATTTGTAGCCTGCATAAATGTAGTTATCAACGTGGTTTGTATCGTTACCCTAGTGGAAATAAAGAAGTATGGCAATGTAGAGAATATTTGAGCAAAGGAAAAAGCGGTTGTGATATGCCTATTCTTTACACAACGGAACTAAATGAGATTATGAAAAAATGTTATAATGATATTATTACAAATAAGACTGATGTTATTCATAATTTAGTAAAGATATATTCTTCTATATCACAAAAATCAAACATTACACAAGATATAGCAAAATGTCAAGTATCAATCAATGACATATTAAAAAGAAAAGACAAACTACTTGATTTATCAATCGCTGGAAAATTGTCTGATGACGAATTTGAAAAACGTAATAATTCTTTTAATAATGAGATTGATACCTTAAAAGTTAAAATTGTAGAATTAGAAGAACAAGAACAAGCAAACACAGAGATTGAAAAAAGTATTGAGGTATTACGTAAGATTATTGCAAAGGAATTTGAATTTGAAAAGGGCTTTGACAATGCTATTATTGATAGCCTACTTGATAAAATTGAAGTATTTGGTACAGAACAAAAAAATGTAATTGATGTCAAAATTAAATTTAAGATAAATGATGATGTACTGGAATATACTATAAACAGAGGAAGAAAAAACACTTCGGTTTGTTCCACTCATCACATATGATAAGAGCAGATATTCAAACAGAGGTATCTCCAATAGTTGGAAGTGAAAAACAATCTGAAGATTTGGTAAAGTATTTACTTAGTGAGTTTGAATCAGATCCAAAAGCTATATGGGAATCAAATATATTTGGAAAATCACTGCATGAACTTGTAAATGAAGGGCTTCATAATAAGCTATATCGTATGCCTGAGGAAGCTCAAATGAAACTACAAGAAACGTTACAAAAGATTATAAATGAGGGAAGTGGTGGCCTTATTTGTATAATACTTTAGTATTATATTTTAAAGAGATGTATAGCAAAAAGCTATACATCTTGTTTTTTGTGAATTTGCAATAAGCACTAAAAATAAGATAAAGCAGATTGATTTAGACTACATATTTAATCTACATAAAAGCGTGAATAGTGGTTGACATAAGTAAAAGTTTGTGATATAATGGCCTCATGTAAAAAATATATAAAAAATAAAAATTTTTGTTTAGGAGGCTAACAAATGGTTAAGCGAGAAAAAAGACGGAAGGTTTTTCTGAAAATTCTGAGCACTTGGGTTTTAGTATACAGTTGTATAACGATCTGTATGCCAACAGTGTTAGCGGAAAAAGTAAATAAGCCAGCTTTTATACAAGCTGCGCAAAAGGTAAAAGAAACAGCGGAACCGGTAAAAGAGAGCTCAGACAAAAAAGAGGATGGAAAAATACCTGCTCTTATTTTAGCTGAGCGCAGTTCTAAAAAAACTGAGGAAGTTCAAACTGCCAAAAAAGAGGATGGGATTCCAGCTTTTGTAAAAGCTGAAATGAAATCAAGAGGAGAAGAAAAGGCTTTAGTTAAAACTAAAGTAGCCTCTTCTATACCAGCTTTGGTAAGCGCTGTTTTTAACGAAGCGGGTATATCAGTTGCTTCTGCAAGTAATAAGCTATTTGAAGAACCAGTAAATTCAAATCTTGATATGGGATGGTATGTTAATTTAAAACAATCGCCATCCTCAACAAAAATTAATAGTCTTTACGGTTTTGAACAAGATTATTATCAAAAGTATCGAGTTGAAGCTGGAATTTCAAACCCATATCATTGGGGTATAGATGTTCAAGCTGGATTTGATACAGAAATTGTATCTTGTTTTGATGGAAGTGTTACTCAAGCAGGAGGAGATGCTTACAACACGCTAGTCATTCAAAATGATGATGGCTGGGAAGTTAAATATCTGCATTTATCAGATATAAAAGTAAGTGTTGGACAAAGAGTCTCTAAAGGAGAATTTGTTGCTTATGCTGGTAATGCTGGGCCAAAATATTACGATCCACATCTTCATGTGAGTCTTATAACACCCAAAGGCAACAATGTAGATCCTCTATTTTGGTGTGAAGTATCCGATGGATATGAGCATGATGTATATCCTTTTTATAGTGATACACAAAGAGCTCAAAATTTTCTTGCAAAAGACTATAATTATGTTGGTCCAAGAAAATATGATATGGCACAGGCTATGTCAAATCAAGAAAATCCAGAAGGGGATGAGTTGTTAGCACAACCTGTTCCAGAACTTAATGACTGGGATACCACAACACCATATATTGATTTGCCACAAGAGCAAAAAGATGTCTGGGTAGCAAGACTTCAAAGTAATTCCAATTCTGATTGGGGAACAATCAATCAAGGCGGTGCTTTAGAGTATTACAAACGTGATAATTATGAAGTAACAGCAAGAATGATTGCTCATGAAATTAGAATTACAGAAGAGCAAAAAAACGATCCAGCTACATTGGAAGCTATAAAATTTATGGCTCTTGCTATAAAAGCACGGAGTGGTGATGGAATGGCATATGAAGCTATAAAGGCTCGTAAACAGTTTTATTCAGAAACTGTAGATGCCGGGAATAGATTTAACTCAACACCACCAACGTTTATAAAAGATATCGTGAAAGGTGTTTGGGAAGGTTCTATTAAGGTTCCGACATATAAACCTGGTACAATATATTGGGCTAGTGAAACCGATACCCATATCTGGGTTGATAAAGAGCCTGTAGAAGGTATTATAACTAGTGGCGAAGAGTGGCTAGTATTTTATCGCGACAGAGATGGGACGCTAAATGAAGAACAAATAAAAGCGGCAAATGAAAAAGCTGCAATTTGTAAACCATTAGCGAGCGGTTGGGCCTTTAGCTCAGATGTTGTTCAGGATGGATTCAAAAAAGGAGATAAGGTTTTTAAGTCAAAACCCACTCCAGACTATTATAGTCAATATACAAAATAGGAGGAAAAAAAAATGAAAGTTAAGCGAAGATTAACTTTAAAAGGGTTTTTCCGTTCAAAAGGGTTTATTGCAATAGTTATTTTATTTACACTAGCAATAGCTGGTGTAATAATGATTACAGGCGTTGCGCCTGGGAAGGTGTATTTTAATGAAAAAGGGATACAACTTTTAGATAAGTTCGTTGAAGGCGCATCAGCAGAGGACACGTTTATGGCTACTGTAAAAGAAGATGGTGGCGTTAACATAAAAGCGTATAAGGCTGATGGGACTATTTTAGATGTTGGTGATTTTAGCAAGGTAAAGAAAAAAGCACTGCTAAAGTACACAACTAGAGTTGGGTTTAAACCTCATCTTGCTAAAGATGAGTATAAAAACGAAATAATTGTAAAAGATTCTAATTTACAACTTTTCGGAAATAACTTGTCTGATTATTGTGCAGAAGATGTCGATAATCAAACAGTTGCATACTGGTATCAAGAAGATACCAATTCTACAAACAATTTGAAATATAAAGTTTGTAGAATAAAAAATGGCGGTGAAGAAGAAAATCTTATGAATATCTCAAAAGATAAGATTAAGATTTTAGACAC
>JAVXNL010000036.1:0-12600 GCA_036645795.1 Clostridia bacterium | reverse complement strand
TTTTTGGCCTGGTAGTTCAGTTGGTTAGAACGCTAGCCTGTCACGCTAGAGGTCGTGGGTCCGAGTCCCATCCAGGTCGCCATTTTTTTTTATTATTTTTATAGTTGGCCAGATAGCTCAGTCGGTAGAGCAGAGGACTGAAAATCCTCGTGTCGGCGGTTCGATCCCGTCTCTGGCCACCAAAAATATATAATAGCAAAAATTATAGTACATATTTTTAATATTGTGTTGTTTTTTTGTTTATGAACCGATTTAAAAATTAGATATAATTATTTGCAAGTAAAGGAATAATATGAAGTTTCTTTACTTTTTTTCTTGAAAATTAACCTAGATTAAAAAGGAGGGGAATTGTTATAGGTTAAAATATATTAAAAGGAGTGTTTTATGGATAATCATTATAATGAAGAAAAAGAAAGGCTTATACAAACTAAAGAAAAAATTAATAAACTTATAAAAATTGAAGAACATACATTATCTCAGTTACCAAAAAAATACAAAAGTGATATAAACTTATTAGAAAATTTTATTTGGATGTCAACAAATAAAATATCAAATTTAAAAAGGAGTGAACTAAAACCATATTTTGCCAGAATAGATTTTAGGCAAAGTGGAACTTTAAGTGATGAAAAGTTATATATTGGAAAAGTAGGTGTAATCAGTGAAGAAGGAAATATTGTAGTAACTGATTGGAGAGCACCAATAGCTACATTATATTACGATAATAATTTAGGTAAATGTTCATATGATGTTCAAGGTGAAAAAATAATTGGCGAATTGCAATTAAAAAGACAACTAGTAATAGAAAACGGAAAAATAGTTGAAATATTCGATGTTGATAGTGTATCTGATGATGAGCTATTAAAGCCATATCTTGGCTCTAACACAGATAACAGACTTAAAAATATTGTAGCTTCTATACAAAGTGAACAAAACAGTATAATAAGAGAAAATATAAATAAAAATATAATTGTTCAAGGGGTTGCTGGAAGTGGAAAAACTACTGTAGCACTACATAGAATCGCATATTTAGTATATAATTATAAAGATAAGTATAAACCATATCAATTTATGGTTATAGGACCAAATAAGTTTTTTATAAAGTATATTTCCACTGTATTGCCAGATTTAGACGTTGGAAATGCAAGACAACTTACATACGAAGAATTAGCTGCAGAATTTATAGAAGAAAAAATCAATATACAAAATTCGGCAGATTCGATAATTATAGATGGAAAGAAAGTACCTTATTACTATAAATATAAGACATCAATTAAGTATAAAGAAGCAATTGATAGATTTATAGAAGATTATCAACAAGAAATAATATATAAGGATTTTAAAATAAATGGATATACAATTTTTAAAGTTCAAGAATTAAGAGATGTGTATAATTTATATCTTAGTACACCGGCTATTATATCAAGAGTTAATATGACTATAAAAACGTTGAGTAACAAAATAAAGATGGATCGTCAAATAGATATAAAAATCAAAGAATATTTTGATAACGAAATTAAAAAAAACAAAGATGATTTTATAAAGATAAAAGAGCTTACTGAAAAAAAATGGGATAGCATAGATAAGCTAAAAAATGGTGCGATAAAAGAATTAAGAAAGCATATAAAGGTATTAGATAGTAAAGTGCTATCTCTATATAAAAAATTTATAAATAATATAGATAAATATATAGTAAATAATGATTTAATAATTTACGAAAAAGAATTGTTAAAAAAAGAGACCTTAAATTGTATTGATAAGAAAAGTGTAGGGGTAGAAGAAATAGCAGCTCTTGTATATTTAAAAATGTTATTATTTGGCACAAAAAAATATCAAGAATGTATACATGCAGTTATAGATGAGTCACAAGATTTTGGAACATTTAGTTTTTATGTTTTAAAAAAAATAATGCCAAATAGTACTTTTTCTATATTTGGTGATATTACACAAGGAATATATTCATATAGAGCAATCGATAAATGGAGTCAAGTACAACAAGATGCCTTCGATAATAAATGTGAAATAATGCATTTAGAAAAAAGTTATAGAACTACAATTGAAATTATGTTATCAGCTAATTTAGTTTCAAATTATATAGGTCTAGGAGAAGGTAAGCCTGTTATACGCCATGGTGAGACTGTTAAAGTTGTACACATAACTAAAGAAGAATCTAAAATAGAATATATAGTAGATAAAATAAAACACTATAAAGAAAAAGGATATAAAAGTATAGCTATAATTTGTAAGAGTGCAAATAATAGCTGTAATATACAAAAAATGATACAAAAACATAATATTGATATATATGTCATCTCAAATGATGATGAAGAATATAAAGGTGGTGTATGTATAGTTACAAGTTATCTTGCAAAAGGTCTAGAATTTGATAGCGTTATAGTATATGAAGCAGATGAAATAATGTATTCTTCTAGTAATAATATAGATATGAAACTTTTGTATGTCTCAATGACTAGAGCATTGCACACATTAGATATAATATATAGTGATAATTTAACTAAACCATTATTAGCGTTAGAAAATAAAGCAATTTGCCAATAGTAAAGTGAAAAAACAAAAAGAGCTTCTGGAAAAAAGAAGCTCTTTTTTTTGGAGGCGACAGTCGGATTTGAACCGACGAATCAGAGTTTTGCAGACTCGTGCCTTACCACTTGGCTATGTCGCCATTTGTTATATAGTAATATATATTAAAATAATTTAAATATATTACACATAATAAAAATATATAGTATATTTTATCATGTATTTCAAATAAAATTATGATAAAAAAATGGAGCGGGAAACGGGACTCAAACCCGCGACCTCTGCCTTGGCAAGGCAGCGCTCTATCAACTGAGCTATTCCCGCGCACTATATATAAATATATGTAACAACACATATATTATACCTTTATTTTACTCCTTTGTCAAGCAAAAAAAGTAAAAATGTATTTTTATTTATCCCCTTAAGGCTGACTAGTAACCTTCTTAAAACATCTTTAATATAATTTTAAGTTTAAGTTTATTTTAGTTTATCTATACAAACAATATTTAAAGCTTTTTTTAAAATAGTTAAAGATAGTTTATTTGTATAGAAAAATTCACCATCAATATTTGCTGGAATTTTTTTTGTAGAAACTGAAACTATAGTAGCTTTTTTTGTTTTATCTATGTGTACAAGTTTAAACTTCATGTGTTTTCCTTTACTATAAAAAGGTAGAAAAATTATTTTCTTAAATACAGTAGTTGAATCAATTGCACATACATCAATATCTCCATCAAATATTGATGCGGCTGGGCAAGGGCTTATACCACCACCATAATATTTACCATTAGCAAAAGCAATGAGTGTAAAATTTTGTTTATAGATTTTATCATCTAATCTCAATTTCATTTTGAAGTTTTTATTTGTAACTAGACTATAAAAAATAGCCAAGTTATATTTCATTTTACCAGATACAAAAGGTACATTTCTAAATTTATTTAGATTTTTACTTACTATAGAGTCGAAACCAACACTTAAAATATTAACACAATATTTATCTTTTCCAACTTTTAACACATCAACTTTTTTGCTAGCGGTACCAATAGAACAAATTACTATCTTTCTAAGACTTCTATAACTAGAAATACTTTTTACAAAATCATTACCAGTGCCACAAGGAATTACTACTATTTCTGAATTACTTCCAATTATACCTGTTACAATTTCATTTAAAGTGCCATCTCCACCAACACTATAAAATCTACAAGTCTCTTGGCTTGAATATTTACGCGCAATTTGTGTTAGCTGTTTTGAATATTCTGATTTTATTAGCTCTGCATCAATTTTATATTTTTTTAATAACTTTTGAATTGTTATACCATATTTTTCGCCTTTTTTATTACCAGAAACTGGATTTACTAAAATAATATGTCTCATTTAATTCTCCTAAATTCACATTATTTTATCATAAACTTGTAAAAAGAGCAACATTTTTTTGAAAACTGGTTATAAAGGAAATAAAAATGCATAAGTATGTAGTATATATAGATTTTAGGAAAGGTGATAAGTATGTTAGGAAATAGAAAAGGAAATAAAAAGTTAAGTATGAGAGGTATAATTGGTAGAAACAAAAGAGGCAAATGTAGTAATAATAGTCGTCAAAATAAGATGGTAAATACAGTAGAAGATAAGATAAATGTTAATATGCCGATACTTAAAGTAGGAAGTACAGGTCATTATGTAGATCATCTGCAAAAAATATTAATAGATATTGCAAATGAGTATCCTGAAATGCCAGTAGTTACTATGGATGCAATGTTTGGCGATATCACAAAAGAAGCGCTTATTATATTTCAAAAGAAAAATGGATTGCCAGCAACTGGAGTTGTTGATTCAAATACTTGGAATAAATTACATATGTCACATAATATTTTTATGAAAAAGCAAGAAAATAAAAAAAGAGATGATATGAAAGATGGATTAGATCAATCTAGTAATGTAGTAAGAGAAGGCAGTAGCGGAAAATTTGTAGTTGACTTGCAAATTTATTTAAATAAAATATCTAATGAGTATATATCTATTCCAAAACTTAAAGTAGATGGGATATTTGGAATTAATACAAAAGCATCAGTAGTAGAATTTCAAAAATTGTTTAAGTTAGTTCCTGATGGAATAGTTGGAGATATAACATGGAATATGATATATGAGCAATATAACAAAAAGTAAATAAAGTAAATAAAATAAATAAAGTAAATAAAATAAATAGATTCATCTTTTAAATATATAAATTTAGGATGAATCTATATTTTAATTTAATGTTTTAAAAATACTTGTATTATTTTTAAAAATAAGTTATAATATAAATGTAATTGATAGGAGGAATTTATATTATGAAAACAGAAATAACAGGTAACTTTTTGCCAGTGCTTTCATGTGTTTTAGAAAAAGGTGAAAAAATATGTACTGAAAGTGGAGGAATGTCATGGATGAGTGATTCATTTGAAATGACAACTAATACAAATGGTGGTGTCATGAAGGGGATTGGAAGAGCTTTTGCAGGAGAATCTATATTTATGAATACATATACTTGTACAGAAGAGCAAGGCGAAATTGCTTTTGCTTCTTGTTTTCCGGGGCAGATTTTAGAATTTGATATATCAGAAGGCCAAAGCCTAATTTGCCAAAAAGGTTCTTTTTTATGTGGAGAAAGTGAAGTTAAAAGTGAGATGTTTTTTAGGAAGAAAATTGGTGCAGGCTTTTTCGGTGGAGAAGGTTTTATAATGCAAAAAATAACAGGTCATGGGAAAGCTTTTCTTGAAATTGATGGAAATGTTACTAAAAAAGAGTTAAAAGATGGTGAAATTCTTAAAATAGATAATGGATATGTAGTTGCTATGACTGATAAAGTCGATTTAGATATAATTACTGTAAAGGGCGTTAAGAATATGTTCTTTGGTGGAGAAGGAATGTTTTTAACTACTCTTAAGGGACCTGGTAGCGTGTGGCTACAGTCAATGCCAATATCTAAACTTGCAAGTACTCTTAGCAGATATTTGCCTACATCTAGTAACTAGACATTAATATATAAATAATATAGCAGTCTTACTCAAAGTTTTATGATAATTTAGATTTGACTGCTATAGTTATTGTATACTATAAAATGTTGAAAATAAGGGAAGTTAGTTTTGAAAACATCATTTTATATAGCTTTAATATCGTTTAGGGATTTAACTTTTAATTCAACCTAAAATATCTGTTTCTTAAATTTTTATCCAAATCGTAAAAATAACTTGACAGGTTAAATATGATAGTGTATAATGATATACGTTAACAACACTTAATTTATGGCGGCATAGCTTAGTTGGCTAGAGCGTTCGGTTCATACCCGAAAGGTCACAGGTTCGACTCCCGTTGCCGCTACCAATATAGGGTGTATAACATATGTGAGGGAAAATAAATTCTCTCACTATTTTTTTGTAAATTTACAAAAAAATAGTGCAATTAAGATGAAAATTATTTACAATGTTAATAGTGATACTAAAAAATATAAAGTTAAAATATACAAATATTATAAACTCAACTTGTTAATTATTTTTCAAAATACGAACTTCTTTTTTGTAAATTCGAAAAATTTGATTGTCTTTGTGCTTCATAGGCAACTATTGCAACGCTATTAGATAAGTTAAGAGATCTAATAGTGTCTCTCATTGGTATTCTTACAGCATTATCAAAGTTTTCTAGGATATAATCTTCGGGAAGTCCTCTGGTTTCAGGCCCAAATATTAAATATGCATCATCTGCATACGATACATCTGTATAGGATTTCTTAGATTTAGTTGATAATAAATATATATTTTTAGATTTTGTTTTGAATTTAAATTCCTCTAAATTTTCATATTCTATTATTGATAATTTATCCCAGTAATCTAAGCCTGCTCGTTTTACAGCTTTTTGAGATATATCAAAGCCTAAAGGTTTTATGAGATGAAGTGTAGCACCTATTGCTGCACATGTTCTTGCTATATTGCCTGTATTTTGTGGGATTTCAGGCTCTACCAAAACTATATTTAATGCCATTTGAATTCTCCTCCTATTTTTCTGTATAATATATTTTAGCTTCTTTTTGCTCATATGTTTTAATATCGATATCAAGTATTGTAAATTTATATTTTTTATAGATATCATTATTATTCATGTCAAAAAAAAGTGTTTGTCTGTTTTTTTCTACAAACTTATTTAATAGAGTTTTTTTATTTTCTAGATATTTATTAAAAAACCATTCTCTTGTTCCTTTAAACTTTATAAAATAATCATACGTTAAACATTGTCTAAGCGTAGATATATACTCCTCATCTTTGTACATATAAATAAGCTTTTCGAAAATTTCGTCAATTGATATTTTTCTATCTAATAATCCATTTTTTAAAAAGTATTTTGTTATATCTTCATACATATCAAAAGGTGATGTATATTTTAAAGATAAAAAATTAATAGATATATTGTAGTAATGAGTGTTATAAATACTATCAAATATTATTTCAAATTGCTTTAAAAAACGCACATCGTTGTAGCTTAAAAAAGAATTTTGGAGAATTTCATAAGGTGGGTAGGCGTTATATATGTAATTATATTTATCTTTGTTTTCATATAAAGTAGTACCTTTTAAAAATTTTAAAAATCCTAATTGAATCTCGTGTGAATTTACTTTGTATAGCTCGTTAAATGAAGATTTAAAAATATCTAGATTTTCATAAGGTAGACCGATTATTAAGTCAGTATGTAGTGTTATATTATTATTTTTTCTTAAAGAATTAAGTATGCTTTTTTCAAAGTTCCAGTTATAGTTTCTGTTAATTGCAACAAGTGTGGATTCATTTGTTGATTGAATACCAATTTCAAATTGAAAAACATCTTTTGGAATATTGGATAAAAAGCTAATAGTTTCTTCATCGATTAGACTTGCACATATTTCAAAATGAAAAGTTGTATCAATTCTATTATTTAATAAAAAATCCCATAGCTTAATTGCTCTTTTTTTATTTGAATTAAATGTTCTATCTATAAATCGAATTTGTTTGACATTTTTTTTCAGTAATATTAAAAGCTCTTTTTGAACTTTTAGCATATCAAAGTATTTTATATTTTTATCTATACAAGAAAGACAATAACTACATCTATATGGGCAACCTCTACTTGTTTCAAAATATACAACTCTATTATCATAGTTATTCAAAATGTTATCTGCAATACATGGAATATCTTCTACGTTTACAGGTATATTATATATTTTTTGTAAGTTATTTGTATTAAAATCTTCTACTAATTTTACTATGCTAACTTCTGCTTCGCCGCAAATTATACAAGATAAAAATGAATGGTTAGAAAGTAAAAATTTTGAATTATATGATACTTCAGGTCCACCAAGTACAATAGTAATATCCGGTTTTAAGCGTTTTAAGTTATCACAAATTTTAAGCGTTTGTTCAATATTCCATATATAACAACCAAAACATACAATATCTGAGTTACATTGAATGATTTTATCTAAGATATTATCTAAATTATCATTTATCGTAAAATTTTTTAATGAGACATCGCATATATTTGCAAGGTTTTCTTTTAAATAATATAGAGAAATATTTATATGCGAATATTTTGAATTTAGGGTTGTAAGTAGTATTTTCATTTTAAATATCAAATCCTTTCGTACGTTTTAATATATTAATAAGAGAAGTTACTTTTTTAATATATAGTATCATACCAAATGTGCAAATTCAAGAAAAAATCAAAAAAAATAAGTAATGTTAGAAAAAAATTGTAAAAAATAAATAAAAATGATATAATGTAGAAAAATGGGGGAATTGTTATGGATAAAAAACAAAAATATATGAATTGGGCTACAACACTTCTACAAGCCATAATATTTTTTGCTTTAGGAATATTTATACTTAGGAGCACAAATACATTCTTAGGATTTGTTGTATATGGTGTATCTTTTGGCTTTATTGGAGTTGGGCTTTTGCAAACAATAAAAAACATATTTTATAAAACAGAAAAAATTTTACCAGTAAATTTCGTATATTCATTAGGAAATATATTAGTTGGTGCTTTTATATTATATAAACCAGAAATGTTTGTGGATATATTTCCGTTACTTTTAACATTTTATGTATTAATAGATGCTGTAGTTAAAACAATAACATTTATACTATATAGAAATAATGATATAAAGCCAAGATTTTCAATACTTATTAAGTGCTTAATTTCATACATATTCTTTTTTATATTAATATTTCATCCTTTATTTAGAGGGCAAGTTACATATATAATAGTAGGTATTTATTTTATATTATTTGGAATAACCTATTTGTTTGATAGTATAGATAGTTTAATACCAGTAGAGAAAAAAAGAGAAATAAAAAAAAGAGTAAGGATTACACTTCCTGTATTTATAGCAGCTTTTATCCCAAAAAAAGCATTAGAAGAAATAAATGAGGTGTTTAATGATAATGATGAAAATAGAGTGAAAATAGTAAAACAAAACATAGAACCAGATATCGAAGTATTTGTACATATTGGTAGAAAAGGCTTTGGATCTTTTGGACATGTAGATTTATATTTTGATGAAAGAGTAATATCATATGGCTCGTATGACGAAGCAAATATAGTTTTGTTTTCTGCTATAGGGGATGGAGTACTGTTTGAAACAAATAAAAATAAATATATGGATTTTTGTAATGAGCATGTAGAAAAGACATTAGTAGGGTTTGGACTAAAACTAACTAATACTCAAAAAGAGGCAATAAGAACAAAACTAGATGAAATAAAAAGTGTTACGTATCCATGGGAGCCAGAAGCAAAATTGCACCCTGAAAAAGAATATACAGATTACGCGAGCAGATTATATAAAGCTACTGATGCAAAATTTTGGAAATTCACAGGTTCTAAATTTAAAACATATTTTGCACTTAATACAAACTGTGTGCTTCTAGCCGATCAATTAATTGGAGCAAGTGGAATAGATATTCTTAAAATAAGTGGAATTATCACACCGGGTACATATTATGATTATTTTAATAGAGAATTTGAAAGACAAAACTCTATTGTAGTGTCAAAAAACATATACAAAGAAGATATGAAAAGCAAAATACAAGAAGATAAAAATAAAGATTAAAATTGATATGGAAAACAAAATAAAAACTCAAAAATAAAAAAAGTAGAGAACAGTATATTAAAGATTATACTATCTCTACTTTTAAATATTTAACTTAATTTTTGCTAGTTTCTTTAGAAAAATTATATATTACTTTACCGAATTTTAATTCTTTAATTTTTTTCTTTATTTCAATTATAAATAAAGGAGAGATTGATATGATTGTAACATATAGCCATTGTATTTTATTTAGAGCAACTACATCAAATATAGTAGCAAGAGGTTGAAATAGAACAACTCCTATTTGAAGTATACCTCCTATTAAAAAAGCTGCAATTAAATATTTATTTTTGAAGATTCCGTTTTCAAATATAGAATTATCGCTTTTTATGTTAAAACTATGAACAAGTTCTAGTAATCCAAGGCATAAAAAAGCCATTGTTCTACCAATTTGAATATTATATAGTTTTAATCCAAGGTTAAAAGCAAATAAAGTTAATAGTCCAATCATGACTCCTTCAAAGAATATTTTCCCAAAAAGACCATCTGAGAATAGACCACTTTTAGGATTTTTTGGCTTTTTATACATTATATTATTATCGGGCTCTTCGAGTCCTAAGCCAATTGCTGGAAAAGAATCAGTTACTAAGTTTATCCATAAAAGCTGTATTGCAAGTAATGGGGAGTCAAAACCTAAAAGTAGCCCTACAAAAATAGTTACTATTTCACCAATATTTGTCGCTATTAGAAAATGAACAGCTTTTTTTATATTTTCATATATATGTCGACCTTCTTTTACAGCTTCAACTATTGTTGCAAAGTTATCGTCTGTTAAAATCATATCCGAGGCGCTCTTTGCAACATCTGTACCATTAAGACCCATAGAAATCCCTATATCTGCACTCTTTAACGCAGGTGCGTCATTTACTCCATCCCCAGTCATTGCAACAACAGCACCTCCGTGCTGAAATGCTTTAACAATTCTTACTTTATGTTCGGGTGATACTCTAGCAAATACAGAATATTTCATTATATCTTTTCTAAGTTTTTGTTCTTTTATATTATCAAGTTCGTAACCTGTTATTGCAAGGTCTCCGCTCTTTGAGTATACCAATATTTCTTGCTATAGCTTTGGCAGTTAGAATGTGATCTCCTGTTATCATTACAGTTTTAATAGAAGCCTTGTTACACGTAGCAACAGCTTTTTTTGTCCCAGGTCTTGGAGGATCTATCATGCCAATTAAACCTACAAAGACTAAATTTTTTTCTATATCATTATTTTCAATTGATGTAGGAAGCTTATCTATATCTTTGTATGATATGCCAATAATTCTAAGAGATTCATTTGCCATATCTTCATTTAGTTTGTTTAGAGTTTCTTCTTTACTAAATGTCATGTTTTCAATAATACCACTATTATAGCACATACTACATTTTTTTATTAATGTATCGGGAGCACCTTTAGTTATCACTCTATATTTATTACCGACTTTGTGGATTGTAGTCATTAATTTTCTTGTTGAATTAAATGGGATTTCACTTACTCTTGGAAAGTTAGTATATAATTTGCTTTTATCTTCACCAATTTTTATTGCTGCAGCAAGAATTGCAAGCTCAGTAGGCTCACCGTTTAGTTTCTTTTTGTTTTCATAGGAGATATTAGCATCGTTACACATTGCCCCAAGTTCAAGTATAAACCTGGAGGTTTCTTGCGTGCTTTTAATTACTAAATTGCCATTAATTGATACAAGTTTTACTACTTCCATTTTATTTTGAGTAAGTGTACCTGTTTTATCTGAGCATATAACAGAACTACTTCCAAGTGTTTCTACTGCTGGAAGTTTTCTAATTATTGCATTTTTCTTTGCCATTTTTGTAACCCCAATAGATAGTAGAATGGTTACAATTGCAGGCAATCCTTCAGGAATAGCGGCAACAGCTAAACCAACAGAGGTCATAAACATCTCTAAAAAAGATATTTTTTTTGTTATACCTATAATAAATATACAAAAACAAATTAAAAGAGCACCAATTCCGGAGCTTTTTGCCAACTTGAGATAGTCTTTTTTGAAGTGGAGTCTCAGGAGATTTATTTGATATAATCATATGAGCAATTTTACCTACTTTGGTATTCATACCTGTATTTGTAACTATTCCTTCTGCATGTCCATTTGTAACTATTGTTGTTGCAAATCCTAAATTTATCATATCTCCAATAGGAATGTTTTTATTTAGAATTATATTTGCATTCTTTTCCACATCTTGGGTTTCACCAGTAAGAGTAGATTCTTCAATCTTTAAATTATATGAAGATATAAGTCTACAATCAGCTGGTATAAAATTCCCCGCTTCTAATACAATAATATCTCCTGGAACTAAATCAATTCCTTGAATAGTTAATATTTTCCCATCTCTTTTTACTTTTGCTATAGGTGCTGACATTTTTTTTAGAGCCTCTATTGATTTTTCTGCTTGTGCTTCTTGGAAGACTCCCAAAATCGCATTAAATACCACTATTGCTATAATAATAATTGAATCAACATAATCATTAATTCCCTGAAAATATGAAATAGCTGCAGAAATAAGAGCAGCAACGAGAAGTATAATTATCATAAAATCTTTAAATTGATTAATGAATTTTTTCATTAGAGTTTCTTTTTTTTCTTTAGCTAGTCTATTTACACCATATAGCTTTTTTCTCTTTAAAACCTCTTTTGATTTTAGACCGTATGTTATGCTGGTTTTCAAGTTTTTTCTTACATCTTCAACAGACATAGTATGCCACATATTTTTTCCTCCTTGTACAAGTTAGTATATGTATATGTGGATTTGATATAAATTATGACAAGCTAAAATAAGGTTAAATAATATATAATAAACGTTACTGTTTTCTTTTTATAAAAAGTAGTAAACCGGTTACTAGTCAGCCTTAATAATAAAAATCTGTGTATAACTCACAAGAAAATATA
>JAVXNL010000035.1:0-12740 GCA_036645795.1 Clostridia bacterium | reverse complement strand
AAAAATAATAGAATAACATATTAAAATAATAAAGTTGTAAAACGCAATAAAAGAATTTTTAAAAGATAGTAATATTTATTAAAAGTATTTATTTTCTTGAAAAAGTAGTAAACAGTAACACGTTTTTTAGTTTTTTATAACTTTTTTTGAAAAAAGGCTTGCTTTTTTTGTGTTTTTATACTAAAATAATAAACAAGTGGTACAAAGTGGTATAAAGTGGTTAAAGTGAGGTGAGTCTTAAATGTTAGTTGGAGAGTATAATCATAATTTAGATGTAAAAGGTAGAGTAAGTGTTCCTGCAAAATTTAGGGATGATTTAGGAGAGTCTTTTATAGTAACTAAAGGTCTTGATAACTGTCTATTTGCTTATTCGAAAATAGAATGGCAGACATTTGAAGATAAACTAAAAACACTTCCTATGACTAATACAAATGCTCGTAATTTTGTAAGATTCTTTTTTGCAGGTGCCACAGAATGTGAAATAGATAAACAAGGTAGAATAAACATTCCACAAAATTTAAGGGCTTATGCAAGTCTTGAAAAAGATGTAAGTATAATAGGAGTTGCCACAAGAGTTGAAATATGGGATAAAGAGAAATGGAACAACTATACAAATCCTGAAAATATGGATGTAGATGAAATTGCTAATCAAATGTCTAACTTAGGCATTTAGATATACATACAAAAGATAAAAATAAACAAAAGAAAATAAGTTTTAGAGTTGAAAACAAAAGATAAAAAAATTAAAGTACAAAAGATAATACTTGGTTTAGATTAAGTAACAAAGTGAAAAAAGCAAAAATAACAAATGATAAAAAAGCAATTAACTAAAGATAATATTTTTTACAAAAGATAAACTTATTAAAACTTTACAAAAGATAAATTTAAAATGAACAAAAGATAAAAATATATTTAGAAAAAATGGAGTAATTTATGGAATTTAAACACAAATCAGTGCTTTTAAATGAGTGTATACAAAACTTAGATATAAAACCAGCTGGAATATATGTAGATGGTACTTTAGGCGGTGGTGGGCACTCATATAACATATTAAAACATTTAAGTAATGGAGTGCTAATTGGTATAGATAGAGATGAAGATGCGCTAAACGCAGCAAAAGAAAAATTAAGTGAGTACAGTAATTTTATTGCTATACATGATAACAATTCTAATATCATAGCTATACTAAAAAATATTGAAGTTGTATCGGTAGATGGAATATTGCTTGACTTAGGAGTTTCGTCATATCAATTAGATGAAGCTAGTAGAGGGTTTAGCTATATGAAAGATGCACCTCTTGATATGAGAATGAATAAAGATGATAGTATTACAGCCTTTGATGTAGTAAATACATATAGTCAAGACAGGCTTAGAAATATATTTTTTGATTATGGAGAAGAAAAGTTTTCTAAAAGAATAGCTGAAAACATAGTTTTAAGAAGAGCAAATAAGCCAATTAAAACTACACTTGATTTAGTAGACGTTATAAAAAAGTCAATGCCTTCTAAGGCATTAAATGAAAAACAACACCCTGCAAAAAGAGTTTTTCAAGCTATAAGAATAGAGGTAAATGAAGAGTTAACATTGTTAAAAAAATCAGTACAAGATTCTATAAAAGTTTTAAAACCTGGAGGAAGAATTGAGATAATTACTTTTCATTCCCTAGAAGATAAAATAGTAAAGCATACTTTTGAAGAAATGGAAGGACGATGTACATGTCCTAAATCATTTCCTATATGTGTATGTAACCCAGTATCTTATGGTAAAATAATAACAAAAAAACCAATAATTGCAACAAGTGAAGAATTAGAAGAAAACCCAAGAG
Source organism: Clostridia bacterium (assembly GCA_036645795.1). GTDB lineage: Bacteria > Bacillota > Clostridia > TANB77 > CAG-465 > CAG-465. Next base: position 10,915 of record JAVXNL010000035.1, on the reverse strand, counting down.
CTAGAAGTGCAAAACTTAGAGTTTTTGAAAAAATATAAAAAAATAAAAAAAGCAAAAAATAAAAAAAAGTATAAAAGGTCGGTATAAAAGTAGCAAAAAATGTTGAAAATCAGTACAAATATTATTGTAAATTTTTTTAAAAGAGGTGAAAAAATTGGCAGCTAGAAAGTTGTATGATGACTACTATGAAGATGGATCTGCAGCAAAAAAGATTGAAAAAAAGCAGAAAAGTTCAAAGACTTATAGTAAAAGTATAAAAACAAATACTAATAAAGAAGCGATTCATAAGCATAAAAAAAATAATGCTGTTTTAATTATGTTCATTTTAGGTTGCTTTGTAATGACAATGGTAATAACATACCGTTTTAATGTTATAAATGAGAAAAATTTGAAAGCGCAAAGTCTAAAAAAAGAATTAGTTGGCGCAGAAACAGGTCTTGCAAACTCTCAAATTGATGTAGAAAAAAATACCGATTTAAATAAAATAGAGGCATATGCAAAACAACAACTTGGAATGCAAAAGCCAGATAAAAATCAAACAATATATGTAGATACTTCAAAAACTGGTACTTCAGTAGAAGTAGAGCAAGATGCTACTGTTGTTGAAAAAATAATGAATGCTATTAGAAATGCACTTGAGTCAATATTTTAGGCAAAACTTGGAATAACCAAGACAATTATTAAGTATCATGTATTAATGACTTAAAAAATTGTCTTGGATTTTTCATAGATATGTGTTATAATATATTTTAAATATTAAAGAGGTGAAATGTGTGTCATATATGACTCTTAAAAATCAAAAAAGAATAGCAAAGCTTTTAATACTTTGCTCTATAGGCGCAGTGGTGCTCTTTATTCGTCTTGTATATATTCAGGTGATAAAGTCTGGACATTACACACAAATGGCTTATGAACAACAGACTCGTCAACGAACTGTAAATGCAAAAAGAGGAACTATATATGATTCAACAGGAAATAAAATACTTGCTCAAAGTATATCAGTAAATATAGTAACAGTAACTCCGAATGCTATAGATAAAAATAAAAAAGAAGAAATATCTGCTAAACTTGCAGAAATACTTGAGTTAAAAAAAGAAGATGTTCTTGCAAAACTCAATAAAAATTCTTCTACTGAGATGATAGCAAATAAGGTTGATAAAGACAAAGCCGCAGCAATATTGCAATATATAAGTGATAATAATATATCAGGAATTAAGGTAGATGAAGATACAAAAAGAATATATCCATATACTGAGTTATTATCTCAAACGTTAGGATTTGTTGGGACTGATAATCAAGGTCTTGCAGGAGTTGAAGCTACTTATGATGCAGATCTTTCTGGTATTCCAGGGAAAATAGTTGGCAGTATGGATGGAAAAGGACGTGAAACACCTTTTACAAATGAACAATATATTGCACCAATAGATGGAAAAGATGTAGTTCTTACTATAGATGCAACAATACAAGGAATTGTAGAGAAATATTTAAATAAAGCAGTAAAAGAAAATATATGTGAATATGGAACAATTGTTGTAATGAGACCTACAACGGGAGAAGTTCTTGCGATGTCTACTATGCCTACATTTAATCCAAACGAACCTTTTACTCCATATACTGAGGAGTTAAAGCAAAAATGGGATACACTCTCAAAAGAAGAAAAAAATGAAGCTCTAAATCAGCAATGGAGAAACAAAGTTATATCTGATACTGCAGAACCAGGTTCTACATTTAAAATTGTAACTGCAGCCACAGCTCTAGAAGAACACGTGACAGAAATGGATAAGGCCGGAGAATTTAATTGTAGTGGCAGTATGAAAATCGGTACATGGACAATAAAATGTTGGAAATATCCAGGCAATCACGGCTCTGAGAGTTTAAGACAAGGAATAATGAATTCTTGTAATCCTGCTTTTATGCAGTTAGGACAAAAAATAGGAATAGATACTTACTGTAAGTATTTAAGCGCATTTAATCTTGATTCAAAAACAGGTATTGATTTGCCTGGAGAGGCTACAGGTATAATGCATAATCCTAAAACAATGAGCACTATAGATCTTGCTACAACATCTTTTGGCCAAACAATACAGATATCTACTATACAGAGTGCTGTAAATTATTGTGCAATAGCAAACGGTGGGTATATTGTTGAACCATATGTTGTAAAGGAAGTAAAAAGTGGCAGTGGCAATTATGATAAAAAAACCACATCAAAAGTACAAAAGCAAGTTGTTTCAAAAGAAACTTCTGATTTGATAATGAGTGCATTAGAAGATACTGTAAAAACAGGTACAGCAAAACCTGGTCAAGTTAGAGGATATAGAGTAGCTGGAAAAACAGCTACTGGTGAAGAAGGAAGAGGAGATGCTCAAAAATATTTAGCTGGTTATGCAGGTATTGCTCCAGTTAATTCTCCAGAAATAGTTGTACTTATGAATTTATTTGATCCAAAAGGTCCATCTGGTCATGGTGGCTCAACTCTTTGTGCTCCAGTTGTAGGTTCAATAATAGATGAAACACTAAGATATTTAGATATAAAGCCAGATTATACATTGGAAGAAAATAAAATAAAAGAAAAAATAATACCGGATTTACAAAATAAAACTGCAGGAGAAGCAAAAACACTACTTAGTGAACAAGGCTTTGCAATGAATTTTGATATACCGCTAAAAGATAGTGATGTTATACTTGAACAAATACCTAAAGCTGGTGCTTCTCTTATGGAAGGATCTACTGTTAGGGTATATGCAACTGATGAACAAAAGCAAACAATAGCAGTGCCAGATGTAAGAAATAAATCGGCAGAAGTTGCAACTAAGATATTTAAAGCTGCTGGCCTTAACACAAGAATAATAGGATCTGGATATGTGCTTACACAAGATCCTACCCCTGGCGCTATTATAACAAAAGGTTCAATTGTTACAATAAAATGTGTAGATACAACAGATTTACCATAAAAAATCAAATATAAATATTTAAAATTTAAGGTGGATAAAAAAAGAAGTGGTTTACAAAACATTAAGTTATGTGATATAATGGGATTAGAATTTTAAAAGAAGAAATCTTTTCTACTTTTTAATTAGAGTTCTAAAAATAAATAAGTATTAATCAAGATTTTAAATTTAAAATCTTAAGTCTTAGGAGGCAAAAAATATGCTTTTACAATATGTAATTGAAAATTTAAAGGATATAGATGTAATAGGTAATACAAATATTGAGATTCAAAAGATAGAATATAACTCAAAAAATATAGGTGACTCAGATATATTTGTTGCTATAAAAGGTTATAGTCAAAATGGTGATATATATATAAAAGAAGCAATAGACAAAGGTGCAAAAGTAATAGTTGTACAAAAAGATACTGATGTAGTTTCATTTGAAGCAGATAATATAACGATAATAAAAGTTGAATCTACAAGAAAAGCTTTAGCAATTATGTCTTCTGTATATTATGACTATCCAGGAAAAAAGCTAAAACTTATAGGAGTAACTGGAACAAAAGGAAAAACCACAACTGCATATATGATAAGAGATATACTAAATGCATCCGGAAAAAAAGCCGGTATGATTGGAACTATATGCAATACATATGGGAATGTAAAAATTAATTCAACAAGAACATCTCCAGAATCTAGTGATTTACAAAAGTTATTAAAAGATATGGTGGATGCTGATATGAAGTTTGTTGTAATTGAAGTAAGTTCACATGCACTTGCTTTGGATAGAGTATATGGATTAGAATTTGCTGCATCTGTTTTTACAAATTTATCAGAAGAACATCTAGATTTTCATAAGACAATGGATATGTACTTAGAAACAAAAGCAAAATTATTTGAAATATCTCAATTTGCTTTTATAAATGGAGATGATGTATATGCTCCAAAACTTCTCAAAATGATAAAATGTAAAGTTGCAACTTATGGCTTAGATAATGCTGTAAATTTAACAGCGGTAGATGTTATAATAAATGCATCAAATGTAGAGTTTAAAATGTATATAAATAAAATGCTTGAGACTTTAAAAATAAATATACCGGGTAGATTTACTGTATATAATGCATTGGCGGCAATAGGTGTTTGTAGTTTATTTAATTGTCAAATGGATGCAATACTTTTAGCTTTATTGAATGTAAAAGTGCCTGGAAGGTGTGAGATGATTGATGTAAAGAAAACATTTAGTGTAATGGTAGACTATGCACACACTCCATCTAGTTTAGAAGCAATTTTGCAATCAATAAGAAAATATGCAAAAGGAAGAATTATTTGCGTGTTTGGATGTGGTGGTAATAGGGATGAACAAAAACGCTTTATGATGGGAGAAATATCAGGTCATTTAGCAGATTTTACTGTAATAACTACTGACAATCCAAGAAACGAAGAACCCAAAGAAATAATGTCTCAGATAGAAGACGGTGTAAAAACTACAAAAGGACTTTACAAAATAATAGGAAATAGAAAGCTTGCAATAAAATTTGCTATGAGGATTGCATGGAAAGGTGATATTGTTTTAATTGCAGGTAAAGGTCATGAGACCAGTCAAGAACTAAAGGGAAATAAAAAAATAAGCTTTGATGAGCGAACAGTTGTAAAAGAATTAGCAGAAGCTATGGAAGATAAAAATATTTAAAAATATAAATAAAATATATAAACGGCAAGGAGATAAAAATATGAATACACAAACGTTAAATTTAATTGTGGCGTTTTTTGCCACATTAATACTTGGCCTTTTAGTAGTGCCAAGATTAAAAAAATTAAAAGTAGGTCAGGTAGTAAGAGATGATGGCCCACAGGCACATTTAAAGAAAAATGGAACACCCACAATGGGTGGAATAATAATGGTGTTAGTACTTGCAGTAATACTTGGAATAAATGCGATACATACCCCACTACTTTGGTTACCTGTTATAGTAATAGTAGGTTTTGGAATTGTAGGATTTATAGATGATTATAAAAAATTGGTAAAAAACAATTCAGAAGGCCTCTCACCAAAGTTTAAGCTAATAGGACTATTTATTGTATCAGCAATATTTGTAGTAATGTATTTAAATGTATTTAATTTAGGAAAAGATATTATAATACCATTTATAAATCAACCAATTACTCTGTCTACTGGAATATTTATAGCTTTTAGTATATTTATATTACTTGCAACAGGAAATGCGGTTAATTTAACAGATGGGTTAGATGGATTAGCCTCAGGTGTTGTTGCTATAATAATGACATTTTTTACCATAATGGCTATTAAATATGGGGATAGAGAAATGGTGATACTTGGAAGTAGCACTGTTGGAACATGCCTTGCATTTTTAATATTTAATACCCATCCCGCAAAAGTATTTATGGGAGATACAGGCTCAATTGCTTTAGGAGGCGCAGTAGCATCTATTGCAATAATACTTAAAATGCCTTTATATTTAGCAATAGTTGCATTTGTATGTATACTAGATACAGTATCTGTAATATTGCAAGTAGGCTATTTTAAATTAACAAAAGGCAAAAGACTATTTAGAATGGCACCTTATCATCATCACTTAGAACTTGGTGGGCTAAAAGAAACCAAAATAGTTTTGATATTTTGGGTGATAACTGCAATACTTTGTCTGGTAGCATATTTCATATAAAAAAGCTAAAAAACAAAAGCTTAAAAAAGTTAAAAATAGAAATAAGACATTAAAAAAATTAATAGGAGTATTATATGAATAATAAATTAAGTGTAATAAATAATAAAAAAGAAAAACAAAATATGGATTTTGGAATGCTCATAACAATATTAATACTTCTATGCGCAGGTATTGTTATGGTATCATCTGCTAGTTCATATTATTCTTTGAGCACTTACTCAGACAGTAATTATTTACTTGTAAAGCAATTAATGCTTGCGATTGCAGGAGTTATAGTTATGCTTGTAATATCTAAAATAGATTATAAAATATATAGAAGATGGAGCTACATAGGATATGGAATATCTCTAATTTTGCTTATTGCTGTTTTAGTTCCAGGAATTGGTCAAGAAAGTAATGGTGCTACAAGATGGTTAGGTTTTGGTACTACGTTTAGATTTCAACCATCAGAAATAATGAAAATAATGCTTGTTATGGCAACTGCTACATATTTATCACTTAATTATAAAAAATTAAGTACGATAAAAGGATATATAGTTCCGCTATTATTTCTAGGTCTTGTAGTTACAGTAATGTTTTTGCAAAAACATATGAGTGGGACTTTAGTAATGATAGTTGCATCTTTTTCGATTATACTTGTAAGTGGAATAAAGATAAAAGCTAAATATGTTGCTGCTGTTCTAATTATAGGTGTAATAGGAGTTACAACTTTTATAGTAGCAGAACCTTTTAGGGTAAAAAGAATACTTGCTTTTACAAATCCAGAAGAAGATATAAAAGGAGATAATTGGCAAGCAGCTCAAAGTCTTTATGCTATAGGATCTGGCGGTATATTTGGAAGAGGTTTGGGGCAAAGTAGGCAAAAATATTTATGGTTACCAGAAGCTCAAAATGATTTTATATTCTCAGTACTTGGAGAAGAACTAGGTCTTGTTGGAACCGTAAGTGTGTTAGGGCTTTTTATGTTTTTCATATATAGAGGGTATAAGATAGCAATAGGGTGTAAAGATATGTACGGCTCACTAATTGCGACAGGAATTACAAGTGTATTTGCACTGCAAATAATTGTGAATATAGCAGTTGTAACTTGTACTATGCCAGTTACTCGGTATGCCTTTGCCATTTTTTAGTTATGGTGGAACAGCTCTTTTTATAAACTTATGCGCAATGGGGGTTTTACTGAGTGTATCTAGAAATTGTAAAAACTAAGTTAATAATAAAATAAAAAACACAATATTTAAAATAAAAAGGATGGTTAACGATTATGAATGTGATTTTTGCTTGTGCAGGAAGTGGTGGACATGTAAATCCGGCTATTGCAATAGCTGGCATTATGTTAAAACACTATGAAAAATTAAATATATTATTTATTGGGACAAAAAATGGAATAGAAAACGATTTAGTAAAAAAATCAGGATTTAATATGCAACATATAAGAACAGGAAAATTAATACGCTCATTTACTTTCAAAAATTTAAAAGCTATAACACATACATATTTAGGTATAAAAGATGCAAAAAAAATAATGCTTGAATTTAAACCAGATTTAGTTATAGGTACAGGGGGGTATATATGTGGACCAGTGATGATTGCTGCAAAAAAGTATAAAATACCGTATATATTACATGAAAGTAATGCATTTCCAGGCCTTGCAGTAAAAATGCTTGCAAAGAATGCTAGTAGTGTTATGGTGGGATTTAGCGAGGCAAAATCTAGATTAAAAGTTAAAGGAAATATTGTATACACAGGAACACCTGCAAAATTTAATTTGCAAGATATGCAAAAGTTAGATAAACAAAAATGTAAAATAAGCTTAGGGCTTGGTAATATAAATAAGAAAATAATACTTGTAATGTGCGGAAGCCAAGGTGCAAAAAAGATAAATGATACAGTACTTGAAATGCTAAAAAGCGAACCAAATAATAAAGTATATATAATACTTGCAACAGGAAATAATAATTATGATATCGTTTTAAAGAAAAAACAAGATATTCAAAAACAAGTAAAATATAATTTAGATGATTTCATAAAACTTGAAAAATATATATATGATATGGATAAAATGTATAAGGTAGCTGACTTGTGCATTACAAGGGCTGGTGCAATGAGTGTAACAGAATTAGAAATTGCATCAAAAGGGGCAATACTTATCCCATTACCTTCAGCAGCAGAAAATCATCAATACTATAATGCAAAAATAATGGAAGATGCTGGAGCAGGAATAATACTTGAAGAAAAAGATTTAACTGCAAATAGTCTTAAAAATATAATAGATAGGCTAATAGAAGAAGATGAACTTGAAAAAATGGGTGAAAAAGCAAACAAACTCGTGAAAAAAAATGTTGAAGAAAAAATATATAAATGTATAAAAGATACTGTAAAAAAGTAGGTGTATAAAGTGGATAATAAAACAAAAAGAACTGGGACAAGTACTGGTAAAAGCGCTAAAAATAAAGTAACTAAAGAAAATAAATCTAAGAGTGCTCCTAAAAAAGCGTCAAAAAACACTTCTAGCGCTAAGCCCAAAAAAATAACTAAAACTACCAATTTGAATACTAAAAATATTAGACTTAAACCACTTGTAAAAGAAGAGCCTAAAAGAGGGAAAGAAAAAATACTTGTAACGAAAAGAGAAAAAAAAGCACATAAAAAAGCAATAAAATTAGTAATAAGCTTTTTTATATTAGGATTTGTTATGTGTCGGAGTATATTTAATGTTTACATTGCCAACTTTTAATGTCACAAAATATAGAGTAGAAGGAACTAAGAGATATCAAGAGCAGGAGGTAATAGATAGTTTAGGACTTAAGCCAAATGAGAATATATTTAAGCAAATGCTATTTAGTTTAAATTATAAATCAAATCTTGCATACATTGCAAAAGTAGATTTGAAATTTAGTTTGCCAAATGAGACTATAATAAATGTATCGGAAAGAACGTCTAAGTATTTTGCATTTGATAAAGAAAAGAATAAATTTTACAAAGTAAGTAAAGATGGTGAAATATTAGAAGAATCAAATATAGACAGTAAAACAAAAGAAGAATTATTAACTTATGGTATTACATTTAATGATGAAGTAAAAATGGGTGAGCAAATAAATGACACGGATATGGCTAAAATTGCTACTTATGAAAAAATATCAAAACAATACACCCAAAGCTCAATTAAGGGTGATATAACAAAAGTGAGTTTTGAAAATTCCTTGACAACTATTACAATAAATGATAAACTAAATATTATATTACCAAATGATACAAATTTAAAATATAATATGACATTTTTACAAGGAATAATAAAAAACATAGGAGAATCAAGTGTTGGTGTTATTGATATGACAAAAACTAATCCGACATTTTCTAGTTTTTAAAAAGGAGGACATTTAATTGAAAGAAAAAATTGAAATAGAAAATATTACAAAAGAAGATATATTTACAAAGATAAAAAAATGGATGAGTAAGTTTTTCTTATTACTTAAAAAATACTCGTTACTTTCATACATAATAATAGGCATTGCTTTGTTTTTTCTTGCAATGTTATGTACAGCCCAAATGAAAAGTATTAGTAATTCAGAACAAGTAATTGAGGGGAAAAGAGAAGCACAACTAGCAGATGATTTGGTTACCCTTCAAAAAAACTTTAGTAATTTAAAAGAAAAATATGAACAAAACGAAAAAGTTGTTGAAGAATATCAGACAAATGCTTCAACTAATAATGGTCTTATATCGTCAATGAAAACGCAATTAGATAGTGTATCTGCAATGGCTGGTACAACTAACTTAAAAGGAGAAGGTATAATGCTTACTCTAACAGATGGCTCAAAAGTTACAAATCCATCACAAAGAGCAGATTCTTTAGTACATGATAGCGATGTGTTAACTGTTGTAAATGAATTAAAAGCTGCAGGTGCAGAGGCGATAAGTGTAAATGGACAAAGAATAGTAGCAACATCTGCAATACGCTGCGTAGGACCTGTAATACAAGTAAACTATCAAAAAGTAGCAGCGCCTTTTGAAATAAAAGCAATAGGAAATTCACAGTACTTAGAAAGTGCAATGAATATAAAAAATGGAGTAGTTGATATGTTAAAAGAATTAGGCGTTGGTGTAGTAGTAACTAGGCAAAATAATGTAGAAATACCAAAATATGAAGGTACTATGAGCTTTAAAAACGCTACAGTAGTAAAATAGAAAAGGAGTATTAATTTATGGCAGGAGTATTAATTTTAATTGGATTTATTGTAGCGGGAGTTTTAACTGGTTTAAATGTTGAAATTCCATACTCATATTCACAGTACATAGCAGTAGCAATACTTGCTTGTTTAGACTCTGTTTTTGGGGCTTTTGCTGCAAATATTGATAAAAAATTTAGAATGAATATATTTTTATCAGGCTTTTTTGGAAATGCTTTAATTGCGATGCTTTTAGTATATATAGGAAACAAGCTAAATGTAGATATATATTTAGGCGCAGTTATCGTATTTAGTGGAAGATTATTAAATAATTTTGCAACAATAAGAAGAGAGTTTATATTAGGTCTTGAAAGTAAAAAAATAGATTCAGTGAAGCAAAAAAAATCCCTAAAGATGGAAAATAAAAAAGAAAATAAGGAAAATAACACAAGTAAAATACAACAAAATCAAAAGTCTATAAAAGATATAGATGTAAAGCAAAAAAAAGAAAGTGAAATAGAAGTTGCAACAAAAAATATTGTAAGTAAAAAAGAATTAAAAACTAATACTAATACTAATAAGAAAAATTAGATAGTATAAAAAAATAATAGAATACATCTCTAAAAAAAACAAATACTATTTTTAGAGGTGTTTTTATTGAGTAACGAAATAGAATTTTTAGAATTTATATACTATAATGCAAAAATGGCTAAAGATACTTTGGCAGCTATACTAAAAGCTATAGGAAGAGAAAAAGAGGATGAATATAGTTTGTTATTAAAAAAGATGAGAGCAGATTATAGCAAAATAATAAACTCTTCAAAACTTATGATAATAAGAAGGAAAAAAGACGTAGAGGATATAGGACTACTTTCTAAGATCGCTGCATACATGAGCATAAAAATCAAAATTAAATCTGATAATAAAGATTTGCTAAATATTAGTGATATGCTAGTAAAGCGGTAGTAAAATGGGTATAGACGATATAAAAGAAAAATTAGAGGAGTACAAAATAAAAGATAAAAATATTTTAAATTTAGCAAGTAGGCTTATATTATTAGAAAAAAGTAATATAGAAAAAGTTAGTCGCTTTTTAAAATAAATACTAAAATTGGATTTTAGACTTTTT
>JAVXNL010000034.1:3826-12817 GCA_036645795.1 Clostridia bacterium | reverse complement strand
ATTTGTTTTTCCTTTTACTAATTTAATAAACATATATCTCATACCTCACTTGGTATATTATATCACATACGAAAGCATACTACAATAGATAAACCAAAAAAAGTATGAAATTTTCAATGTTTTTTCATACTTTTTTTTATTTAACTGCTAAACTCAGGTTTAATAGCCTTTCTTTTTTAATTTTGAAATACGAAATTCATATCTCCTTTCTATGTCTATATTATAGTCCGAATTTGTGATAATAATATGATTATATAATGTTTATATAGTAAAATATATATATTGCATAAAAAAATGATGTGCTTTATACTTTTTACACATCATTTTATAGCTACTTATTTATTTTAAATTTACTATTATATATTTTAAATATCTAAATATTCATCTAGACTTTTTGTCCTATACTGCAGTACAGGCATCTTATCTGTTGTTACAAATCCAGATTTTGCATTTATAACATCTGGAATTCGATTTACTATTGTAGCACAAGTAAGTTCTACTGTAGCTGGTCTATTTATTGTAACTGTTGTATCTGGCTGGCCATATATTGTCCATTCATTTTTATCAAATTCATCTGGAGCATATACTTTGCCAATACACTCTGATACTATATCTATTCCCTGTATTGTTTTTGTAGTAACCACAGCTGACATTCCTGTTGCATCTCCTGCTTTTACTACCATTCCAAGTGTTGATGAATTAAGATCGGTTTTATACGTTTGTGGTACTGTTACTTGAGTTTGATTAGCTATACTCAAATCTAATCTGTCTGCAAGCCAACCATTTACATTCCACATATACGAAGGTAAATATTTTCCACTCTCAATTACATCTTTTCTTTGTTCATCCGATATTTTATCTGCTGATGCTATTTTTTCATCAAACTCTTCTAATGTAAGACCTGCGCCATGAGCTTTTGCAAGTGCTATTCCATAGTCTTCTACGTTATAACTTGAGCTTCCAACTATCTTTGTTATTTTATGCGTAGCTCCCGCAATGGTTGCAATTAAATTTCCCCAAAATATATCTTGATAACCACTTCCACATATTGTACAATCATTTTCTTTAGAAATTCTATCTAGTTGCTCTGCCATATTAGGAATTGAATTTTGTGGATATAGCGCTTCCTCACATGTAGATATTGCATTTATTCCGTAGTTTTGCACATGTTTCGAATGCATCATATACGTCTACCATCAAGCTCATAGTAGTTATTATACATATATCTGGTTTTGTTTGTTCTAATATTTTTTCAGCATCATTTACATTATTTATAATTATTCCTCTTTTTTCTCCACCCATTACATCTGATATATCTTTTCCAATTAAATCTTTTGAAATATCCACAGCTGCTACAATTTCTGCGCCTTTTTCATATACATACCTCATAGTGTATACTGACATTTTACCACAACCATATTGTGCTACCCTAATTTTTCCCATATAACTTTCCCCTTTTCAACATTTATTATATATTTTCCATACTTTTTTTCTGCTTATATTTTATATTTTATATTTTCTCTTTTTTATTAAATTAGAAATCTCTGTAAGTTCTTCTTTTTAAAGTTCAGGAAGTTTTTCTAATTTATCTAAAAAAGTTGAAATGTTTTCGTTTGTTTTTACTTTTAGTATTTCTTGGTAAAAATTAACAAGAGTACCTGTTATAAATGCAACTATTACAACACCGTATATCATAAGGATTATACTTATGATTTTGCCAATTAGTGTGGTTACTACTAAATCTCCAAATCCTACAGTTGTAAACGTTACAAAGCAATACCAAATACCATCCCAAATAGATGTAAATGCAGGTTCTACCGCTTTTAGTATAATAGACGATATTAATATATATATACCAAATACATAAATTAATTTATCTACACCTGTTATCCTTAATATTTTGCACATTATCTTAAATTTCTTCATATACCTTTCTCCTTGCTTAAGTTCTAGTTCTAACGCTTTTTTAAAAAGCGCCACCACCGCCGGCCTCCACCGGCCACCTCCGCCAGAACCACCTCCGCTATATCCGCCAGATGAAGATGTTCCAGTAGATGTTGCTACACTAGAACTAATTGCCGCATAATCATGTGATATACACATGATAGGATAAGTAGAATATATATAGTTATCATCATATCCATTTTTTATTAATTCTTCTTTAAACTCTTTTGCAACTTTATCTGCAATTCCAAATAGGGTTGCAAATACTAAATATCTATCCCAAAGATGTATCTCTATTGGATATCTATCTTTTATTTTACTATAGTCTTTTAAATATTTTTTCAATCCTTCTAATTTTGTATCAATTTGTATATATTCAGTTTTAAGTATTCTTGAACTATAATATATACATATGGCAGAACCTATGAAAAATATCATTGTAAATACAATTCCTACTACAAGTTGATATGCTTTATTTTCAAAAGTCATAGGATTTAGTATAAATATATTTCCAAGTATTAGTGCAATAATTACAATAAGCATAAAAGCAAATGTTTTCCATATTCCACCAGAATCTTTAATATACATTTTTTCAACTTTTTGTTTGTTTAACTCTTGAAGAAATTTTGTATATTTATTAGTATAATTATAATCTTTTCCGATTTGTTTTAGCGATTCATTTAGTTCTATTTTCTCCGCTACAAACTCTTCAATATTTATTGTATCACCTAAACTATATTTAAATATTAAATTTATCACATTTATTTCATATTTAGTTAATTTTTCAAAACTTTTATTTTTATTTATTTTGAAATAGTAATTATATTCAACATTATCAAACAATCCATTTTTTAATTTTTTTTGAGCATCCATAACTAAATATTGTTTATTTGATAAATCAAGTATTGTTGCAATTAATACATTAGGATTTAAATACCCTACATTCCAATCTAAAATGACACTATATTCTCCAATATCACAGCCATCTAATATATCTTTAAAATATTGGATATCATGTTTTTTTATTCTTCCTTTATTTTTGTGTTTGTTAGTCTTTACTACTATGATAATAAATAAAAAAATCATTAAAACAATAGTACTTCCAAATACAACATTAGAAAGATTAGCGCTTTTTTTATCTTTTGCCATTTTATTTTCTATTTTCTCGAGAGCTTGTATATCATAGTTTTCATTTACTGTTTTAAAAGTTCCGCATAATTGCCTCTTTAGGGAACAAAACCCTTGCATCTACAGCGGTTCCTTCCTCTATATTATTTGCTTCAAATTCCATCTTTGATATATCCTGATTATTTACAATATTTGCATAAGAATGTGGATATACTCTACTAGAAGCACCATCTACTTTCCCCTCAAAATTTATTTTTACTTTTAAGTGCGCTATATCACAGTTCCAATCTCCACCAATAAAATTCCAGTAAATTTCTCCCATATCATTATATTTTACTGCTGCATTTTTTACATCAAATATATATTTTACATATTTACTTTGCCCTGATTTTACTTGCGTATATACCTTTATCTCTTTTGAAAATCCATTATTTGATTTTGGTGTAACAGAGTATAGGCCATTCATACCATTTGATAAAAAAGATGCCTCTTTAAGATTTGCTTTTTCCATATTGCTAAAGCTAGACTCTGATGTATATACTTCTATATTTCCCACATTATCTGCTTGATATCTAGAAGAGGTAGCCTCTAAATCACTTTTTTGTTCCTTAAAATTATATTTATAAAGTATATTTCTAAAAACTCCATTCATATCTTCATCAAAATCATATTGCAACTTTTCTTCTATATGAATATCTCCGTTTTTCATTATAGTTGCATCTATATCATAATCTTTTATATAGTACTTAGTACTACTTGCATCTATAGTTTTAGTTAGAATAACACATAACAAAAAGCAAGTAGCAAATACTGATTTTATAATAATATTTTTAAGATTTAATAATTTCATTTTAAGCTCACCTCTCAATTAATTGCATGTTTTTAAATTAAAAGCTCTAAATATATACTAAACTTGAATAAACTAGGTTGCTAAATGCTAAAACAAATTTAATATGCTTTTGTTGGTTTATGCTTTCTTATTATCTTTATAGCTGTTACCTCTTTTTTTTCAGAATCTATTAAATTCTCTTTACAGTATATTTGCAAAGTGTCACTATTTTTCAATTCCGACTTTTTTAATTTTACAGTTTTTGTTGTAGTTTTATCTAAAATTTCTGTAGAAGAAGATATTTTTACTAGTATTTTACCTTTTCCATTAGCAGGGAAATTAGTTCTAATTGACTCTAGTTCTAATTTATCCATAGAAAGCGCTGCAAAATTCACTTGTCCATATACAAAATTATGTGGCTGATTTGAAAATACTTCTTCATTTTTTTGTATATATTGCACAAGCATAAATAATACTCCCACAATACATCCAATTGTTACAATCATTTTAACAACTCTAAATCCTGATAAAAATCTATACATTAATTTTAGTAATATTATTGCAAGTAGTATTGCTCCAACCATTGCAAATAATTCTGGGTCAATAAAATTTGAAATTTTACTCATTATTTAATCACCTCTTTTTTATAAAACACATGTTTATTATTAATCTGTATTTTATAATCCTTTCATACTAAGACTTACTTTTCCTTTGTCTTTATCTATTCCTATAACTTTTACCTTTACTATATCTCCTACTGCTACTTCTTCCATCGGGTTTCTTACAAATTTATCACTTAATTGTGATATATGTACGAGCCCATCATTTTTTATTCCTATATCTACAAATGCCCCAAAATCTATTACATTTCTTACAGTACCTGTTAAAATCATTCCTTCTTCTAAATCTTCTATTTTTAATACATCACTTTTAAGTATTGGTTTTGGAAGTTCATCTCTTGGATCTCTTCCGGGTTTTTCTAATTCTTTTATTATATCTATTATGGTTGGTTCTCCAACTTCTAATTCTTTTGAAACATTGGATATATTTATATTTTGTAATTTTAGCGTTATATTATCAATCCTTGATTTATCTATTTCTTTTAATTTTAAACCTGCTCTATCAATTAATGCTTCTGCAATTTTATATGATTCGGGATGTACCATTGTATTATCTAATATATTTTTTGACTCTGGAACTTTCAAAAAACCTGCACATTGAACAAAAGCTGTTTTCCCAAGTTTTGGTACCTTTAATAATTCTTTTCTTGTTGTAAATTTACCAACTTCATCTCTATATTTAACGATATTTGTAGAAACAGTGCTATTTATTCCAGACACATATGAAAGCAATGACGGTGTTGCTGTATTTAAGTCAACGCCTACACTATTTACTGCGTTTTCTACCACTCCAGTAAGAGCACTATCTAATCTTTTTTGATTAACATCATGTTGGTATTGCCCAACCCCTATACTTTTAGGATCTATTTTAACAAGTTCTGCCATAGGGTCTTGTAATCTTCTTGCTATAGATATAGCTCCCCTTATAGATACATTTATATCCGGATACTCTTTTGTTGCAAGTTCAGATGCAGAGTATACGGACGCTCCCGCTTCACTAACTATTGTATAATATACATTTCTTTTAGCTTTCTTTATAAGAGACGAAACAAACTGTTCTGATTCACGAGATGCTGTTCCATTTCCTATTGCTATCATATCTACACTACATTTTTCAATCATTTCAAGTAACTTTTTAGTAGCTCCTTCCACATCTTCTTGTGGTTTTGTTGGATATACTGTTGTATAGTCTAATAGTTTTCCAGTTTCATCAATTATTGCTATTTTACACCCTGTCCTATATGCAGGATCAAATCCCATTATTGTCATTTCCTTTAGAGGAGCTCCCATAATCAAGTTTTTAATATTTATTCCAAATACTTTTATTGCTTGTTCTGAAGCATCTTCAAATTTATCAGTTCTTATTTCTCTTTCTATTGATGGTTTTATTAAACGTTTATATGAGTCTTTTATAGTAGCTATTAAACAATCTTTATAAATACTCTCAGATTTTATTATTTGCTTTTGTAAATACTCTTGTACAAGTTCTTCTTCAACTTCAAATTTCACTTTTAAAAAGCCTTCTGTCTCACCTCTATTTATAGCAAGTATTCTATGGCTAGGTATTTTATTTATAGCTTCACTAAAATTATAGTACATATCATATACAGATTTCTCATCCGGCTTAGTAGCAATTGTTATGAGCTTTCCTGTTCTATATGATATTCTCCTTATCTGTTTTCTATATTCTGCATTATCAGATATATATTCTGCTATTATATCGCACGCTCCACTTATTGCTTGTTCTATTGTTTCTACACCTTTTTCAACATTTAAATATCCAGCTGCTGCGTCTTCTAAGTTTAAAAACTCTTTATTTTGACTTAAAAATATTTTTGAAAGGGGCTCTAGCCCTTTTTCTTTAGCAATAGTTGCTTTAGTACGTTTTTTAGGCTTAAAAGGTCTATATATATCTTCAATTTCTGTTAGTATATACGCATTTTGTATATTATTTGCTATCTCAGCTGTAAGATTTCCCTGCTCATCTATTAAACGAATAACTTCTTCTTTTCTAGATTCTAAATTTCTTAAATATGCAAGCCTATCATTTAAATTTCTAAGTATTTCATCATCTAAATTTCCAGTCACTTCTTTTCTATATCTTGCTATAAAAGGAATCGTGTTTCCATCATCTATTAGATTTATCACGTTTTCTACTTGAGATTTTTTTATTCCAAATTCATTTACTAATCCATTTATTATCTTATCCATTATTACACCCTTTCATTTACTATTTAGATTATACTTCAAATATATATTTTTTTCAAGTATAATTTTGCAAAACATCTTTAAATTTCATGTAATCTTTATCATAAATTTTATTAAAGAATAAAATCCGTATATTTTATATTAAAAGTATGAATTTTCAAAACAAATTATTTTTCAAAACAAATTAATTTTCAAAATACTTTTATCTAATATATAACTAAAACCACATATAAATGTTTTTTTACACTTATATGTGGTTTTAGTTTAGCTTAATTTTCTTAATTTATATTCTATTTTTTAATAATATATAACTTATCCTTTTTTACCAGTAGATAGCTCGACTGCAACTCTTCTTCCGTTATATCTTGTGTCATTTAGTTTTTTTATAACCTTTGTTGCAATATCTTCTTTTACTGTAACAAAAGAAAATTTATCTAAAACTTCAGCATCTAGTATATCATCTCTAGAAACTCCAGATTCTTTTGATACAAATTCTTTTAATTCACCTCTTTTAAAGTTATCTTTTTTTCCAAGTGTTATAAACAATCTAGCTTTTCCGCCTCTTCCACTTTGTTGACTTTGACTAAACTCTATTTCTTGAGCTTTAGTTTTTCCAAGTCTTAGTTTTAGCAACACAGCTGCTACATCAAGCGCGCTAACTTCAGTATCTTCTATGTATTTACTAATTATTGTTTCTTCTTCAGTTAAGTCATTTGCATTTATTTCATTAGTTACTTTTGCAAGTAAGTTATTTAATTTTTTTTCATTTAAAAATTTAGCTGTTGGTACTTCATAAGTTTTTATAGCTACTTTTGTGTATCTTTCTATATTTTTTAATTTATACATTTCTTTACCAGTTACAAATGTTATAGCTTCTCCTTCTTTACCAGCTCTTCCTGTTCTTCCTATTCTATGTACATAATATTCTTCATCTGTTGGTATGTCGTAATTAAATATTACTTCTATATTTTCTACATCTATACCTCTTGCAGCAACATCTGTAGCTATAAGAATATTTGTTTTTCCACTTCTAAATCTTCTCATTACAATATCTCTTTGTGATTGTTTCATATCACCATGCAATGCATCTACTTGATATCCTCTTGTTTTTAAATGTTCTTCTAACTCATCAACTTTTCTTTTTGTATTACAAAATATTACTGCAAGTTTTATCTCTTCTGCATCTAATATTCTTGATAATACCTCTATTTTTTTACCTTCTTGTACACCTATCATATATTGTGATATTTTAGGTGCTGTTAAAGCTTTATGTGCGATTTCTATTTTAACTATGTCTTTTTTTTGATACCTTTTTGTTATGTTTAATATCTCTTTTGACATTGTAGCAGATAGTAATACTGTTTGTCTATCTTCATTTGCATTTTTAAGTATTACGTTTAAATCTTCTCTAAATCCCATATTTAACATTTCATCTGCTTCATCTAAAACAAACATATTTATATCATCAAATTTAATAGTCTTTCTTCTCATATGATCCATTACTCTTCCAGGTGTACCTACAACTATTTGTGGCTTTCTCTTTAAAGCCATAATTTGTCTATCAATTTGCTGACCACCATATATAGCGGCAACTTTTACGCCTTTCATATTTGATGCTAAATGAGTTATCTCTTCACAAGTCTGTATCACAAGCTCTCTTGTTGGAGCAAGTATAAGTACTTGAATCTTATCTGATTTTACATCTACTTTTTCTATTGCGGGTATACCAAACGCACATGTCTTTCCAGTTCCTGTTTGTGCAATACCTATAACATCTTTTCCTGACATTATTATAGGGATAGCTTCTGCCTGTATTGGTGTAGGTTCTTCAAATCCCATTTTAGCAATTGAGGATTTAATCTCTTTTCTTATATTCATTTCACTAAATTTATTTGATGTTTTTACTTCTTCTACCTCTTTTGTGTTTTCTGTTTTTTCAACATTTTCTGCTTTTTCTGTATTTTCTATTTTTTTCATTCTTTCTCCTTCTTTGCAAATAAAATAATATTTGCCAGAAGAGAACTAGCAACGACCATATTTTTTTACAACTATCATATTATACCATATTTACGTAGAATTTACAACTACTTTAACTTAATTTATGTAAACATCTACGCATTTGCATAATTATGTTTACTATATTAGTAGCTAAAGCATAAATTTGTTAACAATCAAAAAAATCAAGAAAAGTATTTCAACGTTTCTTGATTTAATATAAAACTTTTTGCTTTTTGCTCTTTAATTTTTGATTGTTAATTTTTG
>JAVXNL010000034.1:0-3726 GCA_036645795.1 Clostridia bacterium | reverse complement strand
TTAATTTTTGATTGTTAATTTTTGCTTTTTTATTATTTCTAATTCATATTTTTTATTTTTCTACAGTTGATTTCCATAATCCATGAAGGTTGCAATATGCATATATATCAATTCTTTTTGCATTACCAATTTGAAATATAGCCTTTGGAATATCTCCAACATTTAAATCTCTTTTTTGAGCAAGACCTTCATCTGTCACAATATATATCCATTTTATAGCATGTTCTTCTGTCATAGGATGTTGTATACTTCCTATTTCAACAATAATATTATCGCCATCAAACACTCCAATTGGCATATGCTTTTTTGTATCAGCCTGAACACTATTAGGCAAGATTTTACGCATAGGCTCATTACAACATGTAAGTTTTCCAAAACTTTTTTGTAAAAACATTACTATATTTTTACATATATCACATATATATACTTCTAATTCTTGCATATTTTCATCTCTTTTCTACGATATTTTCATTATCACTACATCTTCTTTAATTCTAGTAATTTTCAGCTTTTATTTCAAAATAACTTTTAGCATGTTCGCAAACAGGACAAAGTGGTGGAGCAGA
This sequence comes from Clostridia bacterium, assembly GCA_036645795.1. Classification (GTDB taxonomy): domain Bacteria; phylum Bacillota; class Clostridia; order TANB77; family CAG-465; genus CAG-465. The sequence continues at coordinate 3,160 of JAVXNL010000034.1, read as the reverse complement.
TATTGCTATATGAATATGCCCACAGTTTCTACATTTCCACATTTTAATTTCTCCCCTTTGAAATACTTTTCCCTCTTCTATATTTTCTAATAATTTTCTATATCTTTCTTCATGCTCTTTTTCTATTTTTCCAACAGATTCAAAAAGATATGCTATATGGTCAAATCCTTCTTCTTTTGCTGTTTTTGCAAAACCTGCATACATGTCAGTCCATTCATAGTTTTCTCCCGCAGCTGCATCTTTTAAATTATTTTCTGTTGGAGGAACTGCTCCATCATGTAATAATTTAAACCACATTTTTGCATGTTCTCTTTCGTTATTTGATGTTTCTTCAAACATAGCTGCTATTTGCTCATACCCATCTTTTTTAGCTTGTGAATTATAAAAATCATATTTCACCCTTGCTTGAGATTCGCCTGCATATGCTGCAAGCAAGTTTTTTTCTGTGTTACTTCCTTTTAATTCCATTATTTTTTCCTCCTTATATATTTCTACATTTTGGACATATAGTATTAAATATTATACTATGCGATAGTACTTTTACATCTAATTTTTCACAAACTTCTTTATCAATAAATGAAAAATAATTTATATTTACATCTGTAAATTCTCCACAATTTGTACAAATAGCATGATAATGATATAATGTATTCCCATCAAATCTATCTTTTGTATTTGCTAAACAAAGTCTTTTTAATAAACCTTGTTTTGAAAGTACATCTAAATTTCTGTAAACGGTTCCTAAACTTATATTCTTTTTTTCTTTTCTAAGTTCTTTATATACTTCTTCTGCAGTTGGATGTGTATTTACAGACACTACATAATCTCGTATAAGTTCTCGCTGTTTAGAATACTTCATACTATATTTCCTTTCATGAAATAGTAATTATTACTATTTTTTTAATTCTATATCAAAAAAAGCCTAATGTCAAGTACTTTCACAAAACTTTCATATGTTTTTATTATATTATATTTTTCATATTTTTAAAAGTTAAATTAAAATAAATCAGACATTTATTTATGCCTGATTTATTTTTCTATTCAACGATTATTTTTGTTTTTGCAATTTCATTATCGGCTGTTTTAACATACATTGTATCACCTTTTATAGCTTGAAACTCTACAAATCTTGAAAGTTTTCCAATCCTTTTATACGGATCTTCTCCTGCTACATTTATTACATATGTTGGATATATGATATATGCACCTTCATTATTTGTATATGTTCTTACAACATCTGTATCGCTTAGCTGAATTGTTTTTTGTATTTTATTATCTTTTACTTTATATACTTTGTTTTTAGTACTTGATGATAAGAAATATAAATTATCATCATAATCTATTCCTACTATTTCTACTTTTTCCTTAAATAAATTAATTAGTGTATTTCCCATATAAATATTTGATTTTATATCTTCATAATATATTCTATCTTTATGTTGCAACATAATCATTTGTTTTACTAAAAGACCTGATTTTACTTGAGACATACTATTAAACAAATCTATTCTATATATTATATTATTGGTAGTCTTTGCCCCTTTTATTTCCACATTAATATATATTATGTTTATAATTGGGGACATATTCATATCTTTTATTTCCGAGAAATTATTCACATTAAATTTATTATATTCCATTTTCTTCTTTGTATTTATTTCATATGTTTTCAATTGTAATTTTGAAGAAGCTCCATTTTTTGTTTCTGTAAAATATAGTATTAGATTTTTATCATATAACAAATTATAGTAACATATATTTTCTTTTTCTTCTATAACATCAACATTTTTCCCATCTGCAGTAGTATTTATATATATTTTAGAATCTTTTAAATACGTATAATATTTATTGTTATATGAATATTGAATACTCGTAGCGCCATCTTCTATTTTTATTTTGCTATTTTGAGCTTTTATAGCATCTTTTTTTCCTTTTTCCAGGCTAGGTTCTATTACACTTGATTGACTAACAGAGTATATAAAATGATCAAGTATTGTAAGACCTGTAACTGTTATAATCGTACCTATCGCAAAAAATATTGCTAAATAGCCAAAAAAATTCTTCATACTTTTTCCTCATCTTTCATTTATTTTTTTGCTTGTGGTTTTGTTATAATAAATGCACTTGGCACATATCTTTCACCTAATATATCACTAGGATTATTTACCAATTTGTTATCATAGACCATTGTGCTTGAAGCACCTCCGTCAAGATTAAATGCATTGTATGCACCATGCTGCAAGAATATATCTTGCACATTTTTAAGTGTTGCTCCAAGACTCGCCTTTTGTCTTCCATCTATAACAAGCATAAGAATTGCACCATCTTTTCTTTGGCCAATTGCAGTTCTTGGTTGTATTCCCCAACCACCATCTCCACTTTTTATAGTTGGTGTTCCATTTATTATAATTACAGGTCCAAAAGACACCGCACTTTGTAAATTCATCTGTTTCATTTTAGTATAAGTCATAGAGTTTGATACTACCATTCTATTTTTCTCATCAAGTCCTACTATAGCATAATTAGTTTTTTGACTGCCACTTTTTAATTCACCGCTCTCAATTACAATACCATCAGCCTTTCCACCAGTTCCTAATGCATCATCTGCAAATCCGCCAGCATTTATTCCTCCAACGGCGTCATACGTTTCAACAATTTGTGATGTAGTAGCTCCAACTTTTCCAATTCTTGGAGATGTTGCAAGTTTTACTCTTGATGGATCATTTATTACAAGCAAATTGCCCTTGAAATTTTTGGCACTTACATCTATAAGTTCGATTCCATCGGTTAAGTTTTGATTTATTTTTATATCTTCAACTGCCTGTGTTGCAATTTCTTGTTCAGGTCTATTCTTCTTTAAAATTTCTTGAATTTGTTCATCACTTAAAAACCATGTTGCAAAATATTGATGCTTCATTGTAGTCATAGATGTTGTAACTATCATATCACGTGTATTTGTAAAAGGACCATAATATACTAAAAGTATTGACAAACCCGGTATAAAAACCATTTGAAATAGTATAAAAAGTACCACTATTTTTATTTTCTTTTTCACTTAAACAACCTCTTTCTTGTAAAAAAATATATCCTACATATCCTTTGCTAGGTAAATATCATTTTAAATATTAATATTTTCGTTTTGCTTAATTTGTTTTTATTT
>JAVXNL010000033.1:11107-13368 GCA_036645795.1 Clostridia bacterium | reverse complement strand
CATTTTATATAGACTTTTTGCAATATCTAGTGCATGAGACTTGCCAACTTCATCATTATCGGGTATAATAACGACAGAAACATTTTTGAAATGTTCATTATATGTTGTTTTCCACTTCACAGCTCCCATAGCACAGGTAGTAGAAACAACATTATTTTTTTGAAAAGTTTCAACATCTTTTTCACCCTCTACAATGAAGACAGTTAGATTTTCATTTCTTGCTCTTTGTAATTCTTTTAAGTTATATAAAATAGGTGTAATTCCATTTAAGTTATAGATAAAGCCACCTTTACCATCTGGGTCTTGCTTGTGCAAAACTTTTAGGCTCATAACGTATTGTTTTATGAATGATATTATCTTGTAAATCTTTGTATAAATATTCTGCTACAACTTTCTTTTTTATCGGTGTAGTGTTTTCAAAAAGGTCACTTAATTTTAATCCCATAGAAGATACTATTTGTTCTACAGTACAACCTGCATGACATTTTAAAAGTATTTTGCCATTATCTGATTTAACAGATAAGCTACTTATTTTATCATCATGAGAGGGGCAACGACTTTGATAGATATTACCACTTTGTTTTATATTTTGTAATCTTTGTAAGAAGTCTTGTAACTCTACTTTAATCAGCTCCTTTCACATGTTTATTTATCCATGTAATGAATAAATCTTTTGGTACGACTTTTCTTTTCCCTATAATAAGAGTAGGAAAGCCTTTTGAGTTCATCAAGTTATATGCACCTGCTCTTGATAAACCTAGTGTATTTGCTATATGTCTAGCAGATAGGGTAATAGGTAGGTCATTAATGTTTGTAAATATTTCTTTCAATATATCAACTACTTTCATTTGTTTTTAAGTTTTAACATATACAAAATTGTATATCATACGAATTTCACGTTCCCTTTATCTCAAGAGACTGCCCCTTTACATCACGTTAGCCAGGCAGAAGTTTCATTAAATGTGTTAAAACTTGTTATTTAATTTTCAATGTGCTAAACACTATTAGAAAATAAATACAATATACATATATTTTCTAATTAGACAGGGTGTAACATAATGTATTGACAGATGTCAATATAAATAGTATAATATGTATTAGAGTTATATATTTTCTGCTTTTGATGTGAAAGTATAATCTAATTTGGGAGTGATAGAATGTTTGATATAAAGCGAAAAGACTATATTTATATAGATGAAAAAGATAGAGTACATATTTACTATGATGATGGTAATAAAGCTTCAACTAATTATTACTCATGGCAATTAGGTGAAGGTATTATTACTTTACTTGATTTTTATGATTACAAAGAAGAAATAACATTAATATATAGAAATTTAGCAGATAAGTTTATTGATATACGAAGAAATGAAACTAAAGTAAACTCAATTAAGATATATGAAACATTTATAGCTGATAGTAAATTAATATTTGAAAAACTTGATAATGTAGCACCATATCTACATTTCTATACAAGAGTGCTATTTCAATATATCGATAAAATACTATTAAATGGTAAGATATATTCAGAGAGATTAGATGAACTTGAAAATATGACAAGTGATACAGTATCTGCCTTTGATATGTATATTGATGAATTTAAAGATGTGATAAATAAGAAAAATAAAGAGTTACTTAATTTTGCATTAAATCATAATTTCTTTAATGCAACTGTTGAACAAGTAGAAATTATTACTAGGTATATCTATGTTGTAATAGATGTGTTTTTACAAGATTTAGAATTTGTAAAGAACAATATATATAACGAGATGAAAGCTCTTTTAAATGTAGTAAAAGACAGCGACATAGAGAATTTAACCACTATGCAAAGATTACTACTTTATGATGGAAAACGTTCAAATAATGATTCAAGATATAGAACGTATATCTACTTTCAACCTCAAACAATATTAATGCCAGTATATGAAAAATATGATGATATTAATGGTGTAATGAAATATGAGGTAACTTATCCAGAAGAATTTCAAAATGCAGAAAATGAGGCAAAGTTTATACAAGAAAATAACATGACATTAGTTAATATGCATGTGATAGAAGATTTTAGTAGTTTGTTTAAATTTGAAATTATTAATATGTTAAATAAAAATACAAATATAAAAATATGTGAAAATTGCAAACGATTTTTTATACCTAAAAATAGAGTTGATGCCATTTATTGTGATAGAAAAATTGGCGATAATACAAAAACTTGTAGTGAGATTGGTGCTAGTAGAAAGTATAATCAAAAAGCAAAAGAAAAT
>JAVXNL010000033.1:0-11007 GCA_036645795.1 Clostridia bacterium | reverse complement strand
GCATTTGAAAAATGGTCGCTTAATGCCTCTAAAATGAGAGATAAAGCATTAAAAGAAAAAATTAAATTTAGTGAATATGAAGAATGGATGAATAAACAATAAAATTTGTTTTGAATTTTCCCGACACTGTCGGGAAAATGTTAAAAATGCCATATTTTATGAAAAATCACTTGGAAAATATTAAAAAAATGATATAATAGATGTAGTAAAAAATGTTTAAATTAAATGTTATTTGTTGTTTTAATAAAAATGCCAGACATGTCTGGCAAATTAGAAAAACATAGGAGGTAAATGATGAATGAATTAGAAAAAAGTGATGTAGATAAAATTTATAATGAAATAATAATGTTAATAAATAATGCAAAAAGTAATATTACTAAAACTGTAAATTCTGGACAGATGAATTTATATTGGCATATTGGTGACACTATAAGAAATGAAGTTTTAAATGTACAAAAGGCTGAATATGGGAAAAATGTTATTAAAGAAATAAGTAAAAAATTAACTTTAGATTATGGTAGAGGTTTTAGTAAAACAAATGTATATAGAATGATACAAATGAATGAATATTTTAATGATTTTGAAATTTTCTCGACAGTGTCAAGAAAATTGAGTTGGTCACATTTTGTGGAATTATTGCAAATATCTGATGAAATTAAGAGAAAATTTTATATTACGATGTCTATTAATGAGAATTGGTCTGTAAGAACTTTAAGAGATAGAATTGATTCTGCACTATTTGAAAGAACAATGATTTCAAAAAAGCCAGAGCAAACAATAATTAATGATTTAGAGTTGCTTGCAAATGAAAATAAAATGACAACAGATTTATTTTTTAGAGATCCATATATATTAGATTTCTTGAATTTGAAAGATACATATAGCGAAAAAGATTTAGAAAGTGCAATAATAAATGAACTTGAAAAATTTATATTGGAAATGGGAAATGATTTTGCTTTTTTAAGCAGACAAAAGAGAATTACTATAGATGGACAAGATTTTTATATGGACTTATTATTCTATCATAGAAAATTGAAAAGACTTGTTGTAATAGAATTGAAATTAGAAAAATTTAAACCTGAACATAAAGGACAAGTTGAATTATATTTAAAATGGCTTGATAAATATGAAAAAACAGAAGGTGAAAATTCACCTATTGCAATAATATTATGTGCAACTAAAAGTGAGTCTATGTCAGAACTATTAGAACTTGATAATAGTGGTATTCATGTAGCACAGTATTTAACTCAATATGTTCCTAAAGAATTACTGGAAAAGAAATTTTTAGATAGTATTGAAAATGCAAAAATACAGATGGAGCAAAGAAATGAGAAAGAAAAAGAATAATATTTTAATATTTGGGGTGAAAATAAATGAATAGTGATTTTGGTTATAGTAGCAAAAAACCATTTAAAGAAATAGATAAGGATAAACTTGCTTATTCTATAATTGATATAAATGAAAAGGGTATTGCATTAAAAACAGATGATATAAGCATGTTTGATACATTAGAATGTTTTTCAAATAAATTTATAGAATCTAAAACTACATTTTGTGTTGATAGTAATTATCATGCAATTACCATGTTTAATACAAAGATGTGTTCGACTACATATTCTGGAATTTCTACAACTACATTAAGTTCTAATATGTATGTTGTATCAAAAGATGTAAAAGATACTGTAAATCATTTTCAAGATTCAACTCATATCAAAGAAATTAACTATTATCATGATGATTTAATAAATATATTTAAAAATAGTTCGATAACTACTAAAAATAAAGTAAAGAAAAATAAGTTAGAAACGTTTACTTTAGAGGCGAAAAAGCAAGATAAAATAGTTCTTGGTAAAGTTATTTTAGATAAACATAATGAAATTACAATAGAATTAATTAATGGCTTTTCATATGTTGGAAATTTTAGAGAGATTACTGTAAAGGGTAAAACATTTATTCATTTAAGATTTAAAAAGTATATAGATTTTAATATGGCATATAAAATTAGTAAGAGGTTAGATTCTGTAATACATATATTATCGTTAAGTGAGAAAAGATGTATTACAATGGATTTTTTCAACACCAATAGAGAAATATATACATATAAAAACGAAAAATATAGAAATGATGATAAGAAAGACAAAAACTTTTTGTTAGTGGATAAATTGGTAATGGATAATACTTTTGAGAAATTATTTCAATTAATGGTAAATGTAAGTAATGATAATAGTAATGCTTTCTTTCCATTCTTTAACTATGATAGAGAAAAAACTCATATGGAAATACAGTTTTTAGAATATTATAAAGTCCTTGAATATATACATACTGAAAAGCAAAAAAAAATAGGAAAAGGGAAAAATAATCTTTTTATGGCAGAATATTTAAAAAAATATCCTAACTTAAAAAACAATTTTTTTGGTAGTCAGGATAATAAAAATATAGAAGAAGAGATAAGATCTTTAAGGAATTATTATTCACATACTGGTTATTACTTGAAAGTATTGCCAATTCCAACAGCTAATCCAAGAAGATATAAAAATATTACAATAGAAGACATATATAGCTTTAAAAATTTCATTAAAAATATTGCCTATTTAGAGATATGCAGTTTAGCAGGAGTAAATATAAACGAAACAGTTTTTTTAAATTATATTTAACTATTTTCACCTCTTTTTTCAATACTCCCGGCCATTAGCGATTTTTCACCTCCTTTCAAATGGTAGGAGAGGGGATGTATGTTATTTACAAATCGTATTCATAAGCAATTTCTATATAGCTTTTATTTCCTATATTAACAACCTCTTCTTTCGATAAAATTCCTCCCATTTTTTCATAGAACTTTCTACTATTATAATTTTCTTTCAAACACCATAAAATCATTTTAGATTTATTTTGTTGCTTGAATTCATTTATTACATATGTAAATAGTTTTGTACCAATTCCATTATACTTTAATTCTGGTTTTACATAGATTGCTGTTAATTCGCAATGTATAGTATCAAGGGTAGGTGAAAAACTGTTATTGTCAATATATCTGCAAAATCCTACTATTTCATTATTTAGTTCTGCTACAATACATTTATTTAATAAATAGTCTTTTTTCTTTTTTTCTAATTTTTCTTCTACAGTCATCGAATCTAAATAATCTTTATCTATAATTCCTTTATAAGCTGTTTTCCATGCAGTGACTTGAATAGTGACAACATCAACTAAATCTTTTTCTTCTATAGGTCGTATAGTTATATCATTTTCTAAATAAATCCAATAACGCTGCTCTATTTTTCCATCATTTGCTACTATTTCATTTTCTAAAATACCACCATTTTTTTGAATACTTTTTGCAGAACCTATATTATCTTTATAACAAACCATTAGTACTTTTGTTATACCTAGTTTTTCACATTCATTTAATGCTAGTTGTATCATTTTTGTAGCGTATCCTTTTCTTCTTTCAGAAGGTCTTACTCCATCTCTAATATGTCCACCATTTTTTAATAAACTTTCATTTAAAGTATGCCTAATATTGACAGCACCAACAATTTTGTTGGTCTCATCATCATAAGCCCATAGTGTAGTTGCAGCAACATATCCTTGAGGTACAATACCGTTACTTTCATTATAAAACTCTTTTAGCATAGTAGTAAAATTAGTGTAATCCTTTCTTATACTTGCTGGTATTATTTTTTCTCCTGTAGATTCCCATTCTTTCATCATTTCAATATATTGATTTTTATAGTCAATACTTGGTTTAACTAGTTTTAACATAATTATTCACTCCTTATCTTGTATTTTCTATCCATTTTTTAAATTCTTCATCAGTTTTTTTACCATGTAACACTTCATTTCTAAATGTATTTGCTTGTGTTTTCCACGTTTCATAATCATTGATGTATTTTGATATGTCAGGATTTCTATTTGCAGCCATTTTCTTTTTGGCTAGTGTATTCCTATATAATTTATATACTTCATCATTTTGTTCTTTTCTTTTTTGAGATAACGAGTTACCTATATCTCTACAAGTTTTGTTTTCTATAAATAATCTATCACAAAATACTACGTTATTTTTGAAAGTTACAAAATACCTATTACAATTTTTACATTTTTTTATTATAGATTCTTTACCTCCAAGTAAATAGAACAAAGAAATATAAAAATAATTAAATGGGCTAGTTACAGTGAAGTAATTTGATGATGATATTTTAGTTCCTTTTTGGTCATATGCTTTTACAATATCAATTAGTGTTTCAGTATCTTCTATGTAGTTAGATATTAGAGATAAATCTTCATAACTGTAGTCTAATGAGTTATTACTTGTAAATTTTGAAAATTCTTTTCTTAAAATACCTTTTGTTAATTTATTGTATATAAAGAAACGTTGTTTGTAATTAAGACTATTTAAGTTATGTATCTCATCTATTTCATATATAAAATTAACTGCTTCTTTAAACATATATTGAATTTTTTCTATTTTTTTACTTTCACTATCAAAGTATTTTTGTGCAATTTCTATAACATCAGTGATAGGTACAATATTGTCCATATCTAATATTTTTATATCTTCTTTAGAAAGTAGAGATATAAAGTAAGAATAATAATTAGCAAAGAATACAAAAAAATCTTTAAAAGTATTAAAATCTAAACTTAAAAAGTCTATTAGAGAATCCCCAACGTTAATAGAAACATAACGATGGTTAAGTGAAAGATAACCTTTTAAATCTCGTAAGTTATCTATAATACCTATATTTGTAAAATCATTTTCTTTATTTTTATCTTCAAGATAGGCAAATGAAATATCATGTATAAATTCCAAATGTTCTTGTGTATCAATAGTAAAAGATATTTCATTAATTTTATTATTCATTAAAATCCTCCTAAAATTAACAGTTAATGCTAATAAAATGTTGTTAACTTTCTAGTTATCAAAATTTCATTAAAGCTCTTTACTACGTTAACTGTATATAGTATAATATAATTGTTAACAAAAGTCAAGAGCTGATATCATTAAAACTAAAAAAAAGAAAGAAATATTAGATAAGTTTATAGAACTTGGAATGATAATATATGAAGATAATTGCATTATAATTAAAAATTGGTGCAAGTATCAAAGTGCAGATAAATTAGAAGAAATACGAAAAAATAACAGAGAAAGACAAAGGAAATTTCGTGATAAAACTAGATTGAAAAATAACGTTATAGAAACGTTAGAATAACAAGATAGAATAGAAAAACTATTGTTATGAGTGATGAGGTTAAAGAACTAATTACAGGATTTATTAAAGATAATGATATTAAAAAAATAGTTAATTTATTTTTATTCATTAGGGGTTCAATTTTGAATTATAAAAGGGGTCAATTTTCACTTGACAAATATAGTGTTTTTTTATACCTTGAAAAAAGTGTAAGTATATGCTAAAATACAAGTAGAAAAGGTGAGGATATATGGAAGATAAATGGACAAAAGAGCAAAGAAGTGCAATAGATACAAGAAACTGTAATTTACTAGTGTCGGCATCTGCAGGTAGTGGTAAGACTGCAGTTTTAGTTGAACGTGTAGTTAAAAAAGTTGTAAAGGATAATATAGATATAGATAAATTGCTTGTTGTAACTTTTACAAATGCATCAGCAATAGAGTTAAAAGAAAGACTTCTTAGCGCAATATATAAAGAGTTAGATAAAGATCCAGATAATACATTTTTGAAAAGACAAATAGGATTACTAAATAGATCATATATAACTACAATACATGCTTTTTGTCTAGATTTAATACGATCAAATTTCCACATATTAGATATAGACCCAAATTTTAAAATATGTGATGATACACAAAGCCAAATTTTAAAAGCTAAAGCAATGGAAAAAATACTTGAATCAAAATATATGCAAAGTGATAAAGAAATAAAAACAGATTCAGAGCAAGTATATATAGGGTTATATAAAATACTGGAGCTATTCTCAGGTAAAGACGAAAGATTAGTAGAGTATCTACTGAGTATTTATTCATATATACAAAGTTTTGATTACCCATTTTTATGGCTTAAAAAGCAAATTTTAAAATATAATATAACGGATTTTGATGAAAAGGATTTGGTAGATACAGAGTTTGGAGCACAAATATTTAAAAGTGCGCTTACAGATATAGAAATACTTGTAAAAAGAACTAAAGACCTAAAAAAAGAGTTGTTAGGAAAAGAAGATTTTGTTAAATATATAGAACTATTAGATAGTGAAATAGAAATGCTTGAAAGTATTATAAGTTCAAAAAATATTTCGTGGGATAGATTATATGAAAAATTGCAAAATATGAAATTTGGAACAGCTCCAAGATATAAAGGAGAAAATATAGAGTTAAAAGAAAAAGTATTACTCTTTAGAAAAGATGTTTTAAAAAAGCAAATTGAAGTGATTAAAAAAAGTATATATGCTCCAAGTAAAGATATTTTAGAAGATAATTTGGTCGCATATAGCTATATAAAGTACATATATGATTTTTTAATACTCTTTGATAAAGAATATATTGCGCAAAAAAGCGAAATTAATGTAATAGATTTTAGCGATATAGAACATTTAGCATTAGAATTACTTTTAAATATAGATAAAGATGGAAAGATAACCTTTTCTGATGTTGCAATAGAGTGTCAAAAAAAGTTTGTCGAAGTATATACAGATGAGTATCAAGATACAAGTTTTGTTCAAGAAGCAATACTTAATTCTTTGTCAAATGGTAATAACAGATTTATGGTTGGAGATATAAAACAAAGTATATATAAATTTAGACAAGCAATGCCTGAAATATTCAATGGAAAATATGAAGATTACAAAAAAATAGAAAATACTGAGTCTACAGAACAAGACTGTGCAGAGGCTATAAAAGAAAATAAAGACATTAAAACCCAAGAAGGGAAAATAAGAAACACTAAAATAATACTTGCTAAAAACTTCAGAAGCAGAGCAGGTGTACTTTTAAGTATAAACTATATATTTGAACAAATAATGAGTAAAGAAATTGGAGAGTGCAATTATTGCAAAGACGAAGTATTAAAATTTGGTGCGCTATATTACAAAGAAAAAGAAGGCATAGACTATAAAACAGATATAAATATAGTAGATTTAAAATCAGAAGACCTGGACTGTTCAAATATTAATTTAGACGAGTTTGGAGAAGATGCAAAAGATAGCGCAGAGATGTTAGAAGATTTAAAAGACTTTGAAATCGAGTCAATATACATTGCAAAAAAAATACAAAATTTAAAAGAAGAATTTAGTGTCTTTGATAATAAAAAAAACAGCTTTAGAAAAGTAGCATATAGTGATATTGTAATATTACTCAGAAATATAAAAGGTAGAGGTAGTGTACTTGAACAAACACTTAAAAAATATGATATACCTGCATTTTCTGATGCAATGAGTAGTCTTTTTGAAGGAGATGAGGTAAAACTTGTATTATCTTTTTTAAGAATAATAGATAATCCTTTGCAAGATATACATATGGTAAGCGTGATGTATAGTATAATAGGAGGATTTAGTTTAAAAGAACTTGTATATATTAGAAATTATGATAAAAAATCTAAGATGTTTTATACTATAAAAAAAGCAAAAGAGAAATTAGAAAAAAAATCAGATAAAAGCAATAAAGAAGATGTAATACTAGAAAAAATAAATGCTTTTTTAGAAGTGCTAAATACATTTATAATGTATTCTAGAAAATATTTAGTAAGTGAGCTTTTAACAAGGATGTATAAAGAAACAAGCATGTATTATCAGTATGCATTAGAAGAAATGTCAGATATGAAAAAAGCCAATTTAAGATTGTTAATTGAAATTGCGATAAAAAATGAAAAGCAAACGAACGGGACAATAGGCCAATATATAGCATATGTGGATAGTTTAAAAGACAAAGTAGATAGTTCAACATCTGCTGCAAAAATATTAGGTGAGAATGAAGATGTTGTAAGAATAATGACAATACACAAATCAAAAGGGTTAGAATTTCCTATTGTTATATTATGTGATACTGCAAAAAAATACAATTTAAGATCAGTGAGTGCACCTCTTGTAATGCATCATAGCTTAGGTGTTGGAATAAATGTTGTAAATGAAGAGCATATGGTAACATATCCCTCTGTTATAAAACAGGCAATAAAGCAAAGAGTTATAAAAGAAACTAAGTCAGAAGAACTTAGAATGCTATATGTAGCACTTACTCGCGCTAAAGAAAAACTCGTTATATTTGGTACGCTAAAAGATTACGAAAAATTTAAAGAAAAACAATTTATAATAGAAAAAGAAGGTAAAGTTGATTCAACAAGTGTTATGCAAAATAATAGTTATCTTGAAAATATAGTTATGGCCTTAAAAAAATATGAAGATGAAATTAATACAAATTCAAAAGAGCATTTAGATATATTTAATATAAATATAATAAAAGCTTGTGATAATAAAAGCATGAGTGTTCCAAATGAGGAGGAAATAGGAAATGATGCACAAATAAATACAGATATATTTATAAAATCACTAATAGAATCCTCTAAAATTAGTAAAGATATATTGACAAAAAAAGAAAATATATATAAAGAAAGATTAGAATACGAGTATAAATATTTAGAAGATACAAAGATTTCTCAAAGGATAAGTGTAAGTAAGTTAAAAGATATTGATAAAGAAAATATAAGTATAGAATATTTTAAAAAGCCAGAAAACAATTCAGAGGATATACTTAAAAAATATCCAATGCCGCAATGCTTGCAAGATATATCCCAAAATTTTAGTCCTGTAAGAAAAGGAACGCTTACTCATTTTATATTAGAGCATTTAGATTTTTCAAAAAATTATACAATGGATAGTTTGAAAGAATATATAGCTACAAAACTTGGCGACATAGGTAAAGAACAGGTAAATATTAGAAGTATATACCAGTTTTTAAATTCAAAAATAGGTATACAGTTAAAACAAACAAATAAAATATATAGAGAAGTTGAATTTATATTAAATAACGCAGATATCTCTTCTAGTACAATACAGGGTGTAATAGATATGTACTATATAAATAAAGATGGGCATGTTATATTAGTTGATTTTAAAACTGATAAGATAAAAGATAGTCAGGTTTTTAAAAAGCTATATAAAAAGCAATTAGAAATATATAAAAAAGCAGTAGAGACTCTAATCTGCAAAAAGGTAGAAAAGGCATATATATACTCATTTAATTTAAATAAAGAAATAGAGATAAATGAAGGAGAATAAAAAAACATGAGTAAAGATTTTAACGATAATAATATAATACATGTAAAAGATAATCAAATAGAATATATAAAATTTAAAATATTAGAAAAATATAGTGATAAACTAAAACACTGTATAACTTTAAGACATGGTGGCGTAAGTACTGGGTGTTATGAGTCGTTAAATTTTAGAATTACGGGAGAGGACACTCGAAAAAATGTGTTAAAAAATTTAAATACAATATGCAATTGTCTTAAAATAGATTCGGAAAAAATATATAAAAGTAAACTTGGTCATACAGATAAAATACTTGTACTAGACTTAAATAATAAAGAAGAGTATAAGTATACAAAATATAATACCAGTTTACATGATGCATTTATTACAAAAGAAAAAAATGTCGGGACATTTGTAACAACTGCAGATTGTATTCCCGTTATAATGTATGACCCGAAAAAAGAAGTTGTAGCAACAATTCATAGTGGCTGGGCTCGGAACAATAAAACGTATATATATAAAAGCAATTAATACAATGGTAGAAAAGTATGATTGTAATGTATCAGATATAATAGTATGCATTGGCCCATCAATTAGAGATTGTTGTTTTACAAGCCAAGAAGAATCTTTTAAACAAAAATTTACTGATGTTTGGAAAGAAGAAGAAGAGTATATATATTATGATAATAAAGTAGCAGATAAATTTCATATAGATCTTGTCTATATTTTAAAAAAAGACTTGATTAATCGAGGTTTAAAAGATACAAATATTGTTATAGCAAATATTTGCACTAGATGTAATTTTTCGGACTTTTTTTCAAATAGATATTTCAAACAAAATGAATACAAGGATTTTGGAACATTTGCAACGATTGCATATCTTTCGTAGCTTTTCTAATATTAATTGTTTTATGCCTGTATTGATTGGTATTTATTTTTTATCAAACTCGTTTGCTAGAAAATGATATTTTTATACACTAATCTTATTATTGTCATTATTTATCTGTTTAGTTAAGCTATAGTAAACTTAAGATTAGTTTGAATTAAATTTAGTGCGAGAGTATCGACCGAGGCTCTCGCACTAAAAAACAAGTTATATAAAAAAACAATAAAAATCACAAAAAGACTTGAATAATTTCAAAATATATACTAAAATATAGATATGCAAGATGTAAATAAAGACCTAAATTATACTACAAACAAAATGTAGTATAATTTAAAATATATAGAATTTATAAAATCATAAAGAAGTAATTTAATGGCAAAGATTATTATAAGTGTATTCAATTATTAGAAAATATAGTAATAATAAAAATAGTGTGCTTGAGGTGAATATTATGAACAAAAAAGAGTTATTAGAATTAATTACAACTTTAAAAATTGACAAAGAAGAATTTTGGATATTATCATCAGGAGCTTTAGTTTTAAGAGGTATTTATCCTAATGCAAGAGATTTAGATATTGCAGTCACAAATAAAGGTTTAGAAGAGTTAAAAAACAATTATAAATTAGAACAAAAAGAAAATGGATGGTTTATTTTGGCTAATAATATTGAATGTGTATGTGATGGAGAAAAAGATAAACTTAAATATCAACCAGAAAAAGTAGAAGAATGGTATGTGCAAAATATAGAAGAATATATAGAGTATTTAAATAATAGTACAAGAAAAAAAGATAAATTAAAAATACCAATAGTTAAAGAATATATAAAACAAAATTGTAGTTTAGAAAGATAGATTATAATTTATTAGTTTGTTATAAAAAACAAAAGAAAGAGGTAGATATAAATGAAAA
>JAVXNL010000032.1:9261-13570 GCA_036645795.1 Clostridia bacterium | reverse complement strand
GTTACTGTTTACTCAATGCTTTAAACCTAAAAAAGTTTGTGTCAGTATATGAAACATCACCTAGTCTCGAAAAAATTAATAGTACCCTTGCAGTTTTAACAGCTAGAAAAATTGACAATGAAAATGCTATAAAATATAAAAACGAATATTATCAGCCGTATAAAAATAACCAGTTGAAATGTTTTGTACCTAAGACTAAATGCCTTATAATTAAAGCTTTTGATAAAAATTTATTTGTAACAATAGCTGAAAAAGCATATGAAAAAAGCACATATACAACGTATATATGCTTAACTCCAAAGCCCGCCTTCGCACAACGAACCTTTATTTCTCTAAGCGCTGGATTGCCTCATCTTTACAATATTTTTTTCTTAATTCTTGATATATATATTTTTCAACTATAATATAATCAGCTATTTTTACAACTACAAAATACGCTATAGCCATTGATATAATTATACTTATTATTATCAAGTAAGCACTTAGCTTATTAGCTCGAACACAATAATCAGCAATAAATCCAACTATAGCACCACTAACACACATAGCTAAATACCCTTTATGAATCACACAGTCCATCCCAATAACTTCTAAAATCCGTAATTTAGAATCTATATCTAAATCAACTTCTCTAAGCTTTTTCCACTGTTTGTCTATCTCTTTCTTTCCAAGAAAATTCATGGTTATTCCTCCGCTTTTTTATTTTTAAAACAGTTATTATTTTAATTAATAATTATTATCGCATACTTTTTATAAAATGTCAAACATATTTGTTTTAAATTAAGGCAATTGTTATGATTCATTGTTACTGTTTACTACTTTTTATAAAAAGAATATAAGAGATTAGGAATTATGCTATTTCTAATCTCTTATCTTTATTTTGAAAATCAAATACTTTTGCATTACAATAATCTTCAGCACCAGATAATGTTCTAAAACATCCAATTATTTTTAGTTTCGTTTTTAATGACATTTAAATTTCATTAATGTTTCAATCGTAGTATCATAGTATATTTTTCCAAAAAAGTAGTAAACAGTAACGATTCATTTATGATAAAGTCTTAACTAACTTTCTATATCCTCCATTATTAAGTTTAAAGCCTCTTTAGAATCAGCCCTAATTCCAATTCCTAATTCTTCTAACATTTCTTTTCTTATATGCTCTTGTGGTATATCTATTGTATTAACTACTGTGCTTATTGTCTCGCTTACAATATTATATACTAAAATTTTACCGTTTTCTAGTTTAACTATAAAGTGGTTTGGACAATTTTGTTCAATAATTCTTGTATATATAAGTAAACCATCTTCTTCTTTTTCTACATTATATGTTTTTCCATCTTTTTTTTGCCTATCTTCTTCTATCTTTTTTAAATCATTATAAGTTGTATCATATACAATTTCTTTTTCCTCTATTGTCTCCCCACAAAGAGTATATACATCTTTGTATATAAGTTCTATATCACGCTTTTTAGGTCCATTTTCTTTATATATAGAAACATTTGCCTCTTCTATCATATTGTCTACTACGATACTTTTATCTGGGATTTTAGACTCATTTGTTTTAGTTGATTTAAATCCAATAAATACTCCCACTCCAAGTAAAATTATTGCAACAATTAACACGAATATTTTATACATTCTCATATTTTTTATATTCTTTATATTTTCTATTTCTTCCATATTCATCACCTATTAATTATAGCATTTGCGTTTATATATTATTTATACATATTTTCCCTTTTTGAGTTATTATTTTAGAACTTTATTGCTCCATTTTTTTCAGTAATTTTTATTTCTATACTTTGCCTTTTTAATTTCTCAATCACTTCATCTGCGGGGTGTCCAAACTTTTCTTTTTTGGATGAAATTATTGCAAATAATACATTAATATTATTTAAAAGTTCATCCGAAGTTGATGTTTTAGAACCGTGATGACCAATTTGAATTGCATTTAAATTCTTAAGTCTTTGTTTAATATTTTCTTTTCTTTTGAAATCGTTTATCTTTTCAAGTCTTTCTATAAACGATTTGTCGCTCTCTTTTGTAGCGTCTCCCATAAATAAATAATTACTTTTTATATTATTTTCTTCATTTTCATAATTTCCCACTGTTTTATTTTCTACACTTTTAACTTCTTTAATCCAATTTGTTTTTCTATTTAAATTTACAAGTAATATTAAAGAATTAGAATTTTCCTCATCTTTTGCTTCTATATATTTTTCTTTAGGTGGAGATAATATATCAATTGATGTATTTCCAATATCTAATCTATCATATTCTTCTACATCTATAATTGGTATGTTATTGCGGTTTAATATTTCTTTTACTTTTTTATCACTATCTTTATTACAAATTTTAGGTCTTGCATATGCTACTTTTTCTACTCTGATTTTTTCGACTACATTTTCTAATCCATTTATATGATCTTCATGCATATGAGTAAGAATTACTAAATCGATTTTTTTTATTGCTTTTTTTTGCAAAAATGTTGTTAATATATTTGATGCTATTCCCTCTTTTGTAGAACCCATATCAATTACTATATTTTTTCTGTTTTGGTGTATAAGAGCCATGTTTCCTTGTTCTACATTAAAAAAATAAATATAATTTTTAAAATACATTTCATTTATATATATTGATATACTATACAAGATAAATGTAAAAGTTACTATAAAGCTTATCTTTTGTATTTTTTTTCTTACCAATTTATTAAATTTATATATTATGTATTTTCTATATGTATAATATATAATTAAAAAATATGAAAAAAAGACTATAAACAAATTAGGCTCTGGGATACTAAGTATTGGCATATTTAGATCTGATATAGCCTTAACTAAAAACATTATAGCTTTTAGAACCACATAATTTGCACTCATAAGCAAATCTGATATATACGGTATATATATAACTATAAAAGCTATAAATCCTATTAAAGACTGAAACATAGCAATAGATGAGATAGCCATATTTGATATAAATGTTGCTAGTACAAATTCATTAAAGAAATATATTTGTGCTGGAAATACTAGAAACTGTACAGCTAATGTAAAAGAAAAAGCTTTTAATATAGTATCTAATATATTATATACTTTTATCTTTTTACTGTTTTTATTTTCTTCTTTTCTATTAGTTATCTTTAAAACTTTTTTTAAAGATATTTGAAGATAACTATGTATAATAGGGAAAAACACTAATATTCCAATAATTGCAAGATAAGATAAAACACATCCGAACATTAAATATAGCATAGGGATTATATATAAATATACAAATAAAAGATATGAAAATTTTTGTATAGCTACTTGCTTTAATTTCAAATATAGTAAAAACAAATGTAAGTAATGTCATAATGCCTGCTCTTATCACAGATATTTCTAATCCTGATATTACACAAAAGATGCATACTGTTAATATATTTAAAATAAGTACGACTTTTTTATTAAAACGTTTAAATAAAAAAGTTGTTATTAAAACTACACTTGCAATATTTGATCCAGATACCGCGAGTAGATGACTTATCCCAATATTTTTAAAATCTTGTCTTATGCTACTATCTAGTTGTCTATCATCTCCGTATATCATACTTTTAAATAGTGAAGCTTCTTTTTCGGGCATCTTTTCTTCTACCTTTTTACCAATATCTTCTCTTAAAAAATATGACAAGCCAAGAAATATATTATTACCACTAGTTTTTGCATCACTTTCTACTACCTCATATGTAGAAATGCACCCCACTACATTTAATGAATTTAAATATCTTTTATAGTCAAATTCATGAGGATTTCCAAGCTTTTTTGGTATCACAATTTTCCCTCTAAGTTTTAATTTTTCTCCATATTTAAATTCTCCATATATTTTGGATATATCCTCTTTTTCTTTATTTTTATCATATTTATCTTTATATATATTAAGCAAAAACATATCTCCATTATATTTTACTATATAACCTACTTTATCAACTTGTTTTATATCATTTCGTATAACTTGTACAACCATTTTAGAAGCATTTTCACTAGATTTGTATTTAAAATTAAAAGTGTAAAATAAATAGAAAAAACGAATTAAAAAAGCAGATAAAATTATTGCGATAATTTTATACTTGTTTTGATTTATTATTTTAACTATTTTTAAAATTCTCTCATTATCTGTTATATTTGATTTTAACATACATATATTTTAACACTCATATCCTATACATTCAATATTTCTAAGCACTACTTTTCACTCTAGTTTTGTCGAATAGCTTAGTTTTTTGTTTCTTTTTTGTTTCTAATATTTTTCACTCTACTTATATTTCAATTCA
>JAVXNL010000032.1:0-9161 GCA_036645795.1 Clostridia bacterium | reverse complement strand
TTTTTTGTTTCTTTTTTGTTTCTAATATTTTTCACTCTACTTATATTTCAATTCACATAATTTAGTTTTTTTCATATATTGTTAGTATATATTCTTTAACGTGTTTTAAAATATTAAGGAGATGTTTTTATGGAAAATTTTACAAATAATACAAATTGTGAGTGCGAGTGTAGCCTTAATTGCAATAAATGTCAGTGTTGTTGTAATGACTACTGCTTCGGCGCAGTTGTAAAAGGTCCAAAAGGGGATACAGGAAATATCGGCCCCGTTGGCCCTAGAGGTCCTATGGGATTACAAGGCTTAACTGGTGCAACTGGTCCAATTGGCCCGACAGGTCCCACATCTAATATACATGCAATTATACCTATATCTTCTGGTGAACCAGCGCTACTTACATCTAGGTGCAAAACTGAAGATGGAATACCATGCTTTGTTGGATTTGGAAGATCTGGGCCAGGAGTAAGAGTTTTAGAATCTGTAATTGATATTTCAAGACTCCCTAACCACGCTTTTTCTATGCCAAGAGACGGAAATATATCAGGACTTACCGCCTACTTTAGTTTAAGTTCTAATCTAAGTCTAATAGATACAAATGTTACAATTTCTGCAAGACTATATATATCTAATACACCAAATAATATATTTACAGAAATTAAAGAAACATTACTCATACTTACTCCAACATTTACAGGTAATGTTGCAGAAAACACAGTAGCAAAAGCTAGCATAAGTAACCTATCAATACCTGTTACCATAGAAAACAGAATACTTTTCGTATTTTCTGCAAAAGCAAATGGCACAAATAGTGATAACGCAATAATGGGATATGCAAGTGGTGGTATTGATATTTCATAGACTTTAATATCTATCCTATACAATTTATGAAAGAGATTTTACAAATTATATGCAATAAAATCACCCTTGAATATTTATATATTTAAAAGTAGTTTAATATATTTTAACTACTTCTTATCTTTTTTACTTCAATTGTTTATATATTTTAATTTAAATTTACACACTATATTTTAGAATTCATTTTTGGTTTTGCTTCTGGTTTTGTTTTTAATTTTAGTTTTATTTTCGTGATTTCTACTTGACTAATCTTCCTTTTAGTTATATACTATTTATATAAAAGGAGGGAATTTTTATGATAGAAATAAGATGGCATGGCCGTGGTGGACAAGGTGCAAAAACAGCTTCTTTGTTACTTGCAGATGCAGCTTTTAATACTGGAAAATATATTCAAGGTTTCCCTGAGTATGGTCCAGAAAGGATGGGCGCACCTATTAGCGCTTACAATCGTATAGATGAAAAAGAGATAAGAATACATTCAAATATATACGAACCAGATTATGTAGTAATTGTTGATGATTCTTTAATTGGAGCTGTAAACGTTACAAAAGGTATAAAAAAAGACGGTGCAATAATTGTAAATACCCATCAAAATCCAGAAAAAATACGTAAAGATTTAAATGGTTATACAGGAAAAATATATACAATTGATGCATCTAAAATAAGTAGAGAATGCTTAAAAGCAAATTTTCCAAATACTGCTATGCTCTCTGCTATAATTAAGGTTACAAAACTTATGACAAAAGAAGAACTATTAACAAATATGGAAGAATCTTTTAAGCATAAATTTGCAAGAAAACCAGAAGTTATACAGCCAAATATTCAGGCTATAACAAGAGCTTATGATGAAGTTATAGGAGGAGATTTAAATGAATAAAACACATGGTCGCGGAGCAACAATTCTTGAAAGTGGCAATTCTTTAAAGTTTAAAACTGGAGATTGGAAAGTGAAATATCCTATACATGACAAAGATAAATGTAAAAATTGTATGTTATGTGTACCATATTGCCCAGAAGATTGCATATTGCACAAAGATGATGTACTAGAAGGTATAGATTTGGACTTTTGCAAAGGTTGTGGAATTTGTTCAAAAGTATGCCCATTTCATGCTATAGAAATGAAAGCAAAAGAATAATAATATTATATTATATTATATTATATTATATTATATTATATTATATTATGTATTTAAAATATAAAAAAAATTATAAAGAAAATGAAGGGAGATTTTAATATGGCAATTAGAGAAAGATTAAGCGGAAACGAAGCAGTTGCAACTGCGATGAAACAAATAAATCCTGACACAGTAGCTGCTTACCCAATTACACCATCTACAGAAATCCCACAATATTTTGCAAATTTTGTTGCAAATGGTTCTGTTACAACTGAATTTATTCCAGTTGAAAGTGAACACAGTGCAATGTCTGCATGTATTGGGGCATCTGCTGCTGGTGGCAGAGTTATGAGTGCTACCTCATCACAAGGACTAGCTCTTATGTTTGAGATGCTAAATATAGCATCTGGTATGAGACTACCTATTACACTTATCTGCGCAAATAGAGCATTATCTGCACCACTAAACATACACAATGACCACTCAGATTCAATGGGTGTAAGAGATTCAGGATTCATACAACTCTATTGTGAAAATAATCAAGAAGCGTATGATAATACAATTATGGGAGTGAAAATTGCAGAAATGACAAAAATACCAGTTATGGTATGTTTTGATGGTTTTATAACATCCCACTCTGTAGAAAATATAATGCTTATGGAAACAGATGAAGTTAAAAAATTTGTTGGAGAGTATCAGCCTGATGAATATTTACTAGACCCAAAGAAAAATATATCTATGGGACCACTAGATTTACAAAAATACTTTTTTGAACATAGAATTGAACTCGCAGAGGCAATGATAGATTCTAAAGAAATAATACAAAATATATCTAACGAATTTGAAAAAATTACAGGCAGAAAATATTCTTTATATGAAAAATATATGTTAGATGATGCAGATATAGGGATTGTAGTTTTAAATTCCACTGCAGGTACTGCAAAAGATACTATAGATAAATTACGAAAACAAGGAATAAAAGCAGGATTACTTAAACCTAGATTATTTAGGCCACTACCTTGGAAAGAAATTTCAAATGAACTAAAACATTTAAAAGCATTAGCTATAATGGATAAATGCGATAGTATAAATGGATATTGTGCACCATTATTTGGCGAACTAACTTCTGCAATGTTTAGTTCAAATATACATGTACCTACTATAAACTATATATATGGACTTGGTGGCTTCGATGTAAATGATGCAAATATAACTGAAGTTTTCGAAAAATTAGAAGAAATAAAAACTAATGGTAAAATAGATAGAGTAAAACACTATTTAGGTGTACATCCTAAAACAAAGGAGGTAGAAAAATAATGGCATATAATTTAAAAGAAGTAATAAAAAAAGAATCTCGTCTTGTTAGTGGGCATAGAATGTGTGCTGGTTGTGGTGCTCCTACAATTATTCGTAATGTACTTCGTTCACTTAAAGAAGAAGATAATGCTGTAATATCAGTTGCTACTGGTTGCTTAGAAGTTTCAACTTGTATATATCCATATACTTCGTGGAAAAACTGTTCATTTATTCATACGGCCTTTGAATGTGCAGCTGCTACTTTATCTGGAGCAGAAAAAACATATAATGCTCTAAAAAAAGCTGGAAAGTTACCACAAGATAAAACGACAAAATTTATTGCTTTTGGTGGAGACGGTGGCACATTAGATATTGGTTTTCAATCTCTATCTGGAGCGATGGAAAGAGGTCATAATATAACATACATATGCTATGATAATGGTGCATATATGAATACTGGAACTCAACGTTCCTCTTCTACCCCTCACTTTGCTGATACTACAACTTCTCCTGCTGGAAAAGTTGTACCAGGAAAACCACAACAAAGAAAAGATTTAACCGAAATAATGGTTAAACATAATGTTCCCTATGTTGCTCAAACAGCATTAATTGGAAACCTAAAAGATATTTATGAAAAATCAGAAAAAGCTATCTATACAGATGGTCCTTGTTATATTTCTGCATTTTCTCCTTGTCCTAGAGGTTGGGGATATCCTACAGATGAACTTGCAAGTATTTCAAAACTTGCTGTAGATACTTGCTTTTGGCCTATGTATGAAGTTGTAAATGGAGTATATAATATAACATACAAACCTAGTACTAAATTGCCTATCCAAGAATTTTTAAAAATGCAAAAGAGATTTAAACATTTATTCATACCTGGAAATGAATGGATGATTGAAGAGCTACAAAAAGAAATAGACCAAAAATGGGATTATTTATGCCTTATGGAAAAGATTACAAATAAAGAATAATTTGGGCTTTAATAAAAACTCTTTGCCAAGTAGAGATAAAAATAGGTTGTATAACATATGTTATACAACCTATTTTTTATTTGCTTTTATTATTTCACTTCGCTGCCGCCCCATTCAACTACAACAAAGCCTTCTCTATTTGGAGCACTTAGTTGCTGCTCTTTTAAAGTTATATGTTTATTTAATGGTTTAAAATCCATAAATACTCTTATTAGTGTATCTGGAACTGGTGATATATCAAGTCCCATATATTCATTTATCTCTTCAGTAGATTTAAATTTTATATAGTTGTACTTATTTGATTCCATTTTAGGTAACCAATATATGATAAACTCATTTGCTTCTTTTTCATTAAGTCCTAACACTTTTAGTTTTTCTTCTAAAAATCTAGCTGTATCCTCACCTTTTATACAAAATCCATCAATATAATCTAAACCATTACTATATTGTTTTCCTTCCCAATATAGTGAATAAAAATATTTATTAGTCTTTTTATCTATTAAATCACCACTCGGTTTTGCTAAGACATTCCATGAATCTATATATTTTGGATATGAACAACTTAATTTTTCACTATTTGATAATTTGACACTTACCTGCATTTCAGTTTCAGGATACAAGTATATGATTGGTTTAAGTGCTTTTGGTTGACTAATTTCTATAACAAATGCTATAAACAAAACACCCACAATAACCCCAATCGTTAAAACTGTTACAAATAAAACTTTATTTATACCTTTAAGTTCCTTTTTCTCTTTCATAAAAAATAACCCCCTCTTAATAAACTAATTATAGCCTATATTTTTGCATTTTGCAAGCATTTATTAGTTTTTTATATAATTTCATTTTTTTAATTTCATTGATATAACTTTAGATATTCCATATTCTTGCATAGTCACTCCATATACACAAGATGCAACCTCCATAGTACCTTTTCTGTGTGTTATGACAATAAACTGAGTATTGTTTGAATATTTTTTTATATACTCTGCAAATCTATTTACATTTACATCATCTAGAGCTGCTTCTATCTCATCTAATATACAAAATGGAGGTGATTTTATTTTAAGTATTGCAAATAATAATGCTGTTGCTGTAAGAGCTCTTTCTCCACCAGATAATAACATCATGCTTTGCAGTTTTTTACCAGGTGGTTGTACTTCTATCTCAATTCCACTTTCTAGTATATTTGATTCATCTGATAATCTAAGATCTGCTTTTCCGCCCCCAAATAATTCTTTAAATGTCTCATTAAAATTTTCATTTATTATTTTAAATTGCTTAGAAAACTGTTGTTTCATTATACTTGTCATATTGTTTATTAAGTTTTGAAGTTTCGACTTTGTTTGTTCTAAATCTTGCCTTTGTGTTGAGATAAAGTCATACCTCTCT
Source organism: Clostridia bacterium (assembly GCA_036645795.1). Lineage (GTDB taxonomy): Bacteria > Bacillota > Clostridia > TANB77 > CAG-465 > CAG-465. Next base: position 3,532 of record JAVXNL010000032.1, on the reverse strand, counting down.
TTTGTTGTTTGATATTGTTCTATTGCTGATATATTTACCTCTCCTAAAGCTTTTATTTCCTTTCTTAATCTTTCTGCATTCTTTAAAATATCTTTTTTCTCTTTTTCATCTATTGAAGGCATATTTGCTGTAAGTTGTTTAGCGCTAGATATAGTGAGCTCATACTCATCCCACATTTTATTTTTTAAATTTTCAATTTCTATATCAAATTTTATTTTTCTACTTTCAATTTTGGACTTTTCATCTTTGAGTTTTTCTATTTGTTTTACACTCTCAAGCATCTTAACTTCTAATATATCTTGTTTTTGAATATAATCTTGTTTATTTTTTTTGAGCTCTTCAGATACATTTCGATATTCTTTTTTAAATCCTATTTGTCTTACTATTTCTTTTTCTTGTTTTTTAATTTCTTCCATGCCTTGATTAATTGATAATTCTAAATTTTGTACTTGCTCTGTCTTTTTTTCTATTTGAGTTTCAAAGTTTAATATATCTTGCGATATTTTATCTCTCATTTCATCAATTGAGGCTACACTTTCATCAAATGAAGATAAAGATATTTTTAAATTAACTACATCTTCATTTAAAAAATCGATTTCTTGAGTCTTTTCTTTATTAAATCTTGCATATTCATCAATTTCTATTTGTTTTGTTTCTATTTGATTATCTATATTTTTAACTTTAATATCATTTTCTTTTATTTCTTTATCAAAAGTCTCATTTTCTTTTTTTATCGCTTCTATAATTTGTGTATTATTTTTGCTTGTATTTTCTAACTTTTCTTCTTCTCTTTTTATATTTTGATATTTTTCATTATATGTTGCAATCTCTATTACTAGTTCATCTTTTATTTGATTTGCGTTTTGTATTGTATTTGAAATTTCTTCTATTTTCAAATTTAATTCTTCCATACGCTCACTAAATTTTAAAACTTCCTTTTCTTTTTCAGCAACTTTTTTAGAAGCTTCTGCTATTTTTTCTGCCCTTCCTATAAGACCTGCAGATTTGTGTGATACTTGTCCTCCTGTCATACTACCTGTTGTAGCAATAAGTTCTCCTGATAAAGTTACAAGTTTTACAGTATTATTTACTTTTTTTGATATATTAATTGCATTTTCTATTGTGTCAATTATAGCTGTATTATTAAGACTTAAAGCAATTATACTCTCGTATTTTTTATCATATTTTAAAAGATTAGATGCCATTGCTATAAAACCTGGTAATTTAGATACCTTAGATTTTGTATCATTATTTACTTGGCGTATATTATCAAGAGGTAAAAACGTTACTCTTCCAAGTAAATTTTGTCTTAGATGTGATATTATTTTTTTTGCTGTATTAGAACTTTCAACTACAATATTTTGTAAAAAGCCGCCTAAAGCTATCTCTATTGCATACTCATATTTTTCATCTGTAGATATAAGACTTGCAAGAGTTCCGTAAACATCGCTTAAGCTGTTTTGCTTAGCAAAATCTAATGCAGATTTTACACTTTTGTAATATCCTTCATTTTCTTGTTCTAAATTTTTTAAATATGTATACTTTGATTTTAAAGTCATAAGCTCTAAGCTTTTTTTACTCTTATCTTCTTCTAATATATTCCTATTTTGCTTTTCATTATTTAGTTTTAACACTTCATTGGATATTTTTTCTTGAATATTTTTTAAGGTTGCATTTTTTTTATCTAAACTAGAAATTATATCATTTTTTGTAGTGCTAATACTGTCTTTTCCGGATATATTTTTATCCACCGCTCTTAATTTCTCATTTAATTGCTTCTGATTTCCATCCATACTTGCGCTCATACTGCTAGATTTCACCATAAGTTGATATTTTTGTTCACTGGCACTATCAATTGATAATTTTAACTCTTCAATATATGCTCCTCTAGTATCTAGCGTTGCTATCATCTCGTCTAATTTTTTTTGCTTATCTATAAGCTCAGTTTCAAACTTTAATTTATTATCCTTCATTGACTGTCTTTTTTTACTTCTATTTTCTAAATCTTCCTTTAATAAATTTATTTTCCCAACATCTTCTTTTGTTTCTGATTTTAATCTTTCAATACTTTCCACTGCATTATCATTTTGAGATTTAATTAAATCTATTCTAGAATTTAGTTTTTGAGTCTGATTTTCTATTTCAAAGTATTTATCTTTTGTACTATCTATTTTCATAGTTATATCTACAATTTTTTCTTTTAAATTAAGTTTTGCTCGTTCTAATTCCACTGAAGTCTGCTCTACAAGTGCTACATCTTCACTAAAAGTCTCTATAATTTCATCTAACTTTGCAAGATTTAATGCATTTTTATTTAAACTTTCTATAAAAATTCTAACATCTACTACTTTAAGTTCATCTCTTAGACTTAAGTATTTTTTAGCAGTGTTCGCTCTTTTTTCCAATGGGCCTATTATATTTTCAATTTCTGTTAAAATATCATTTACACGAATTAAAGTTGTGTCAGTATTTCCAAGTTTTCTTGCTGCTTCATCTTTTCTTGTTTTATATTTTACAATACCTGAGGCCTCTTCAAAAATATGTCTTCTCTCTTCTGATTTTGAAGATAGTATTTCATCTATTTTCCCTTGTGATATAATACTATATCCGTCTCTTCCTATACCCGTATCCATAAATAGTTCTTGAACATCTTTTAATCTACACTCAGAGTTATTTATAAGGTAATTACTTTCTCCACTTCTATATACCCTTCTTGTAACTACTACCTCGTTATAGTCTATTGGAAGCACTCCATCACTATTATCTAATACAATTGAAACTTCAGCAAATCCAACTTTTCTCCTAGCTTGTGTCCCAGCAAATATAACATCTTCCATTTTAGAACCACGTAATGTTTTTACGCTTTGTTCTCCTAGCACCCATCTTACTGCATCTGATATATTACTTTTTCCACTTCCATTTGGTCCAACTATTGTTGTAATACCATCTAAGAATAATATTTCTGTTTTGTCAGCAAATGACTTAAATCCTTGTATCTCTATTTTTTTTAATTGCATATCAATCCCCTATTTTCTTTTATTTTATATATATTTATCGTATCGTTTAATTCACTACCTCATTATTATATACTAACCAATAAATTTAGTCAATAACTCCATTACATAATTTGATAAAACACAAAAAAAGCTGTGTAATTTCAAAATATTACTTTTAAAATTTACACAGTTAAGTTGAGAAGCTCTTCATTTAATTTTCAAACTTAAAATAAAATGGTCTATTAAAGTGAGGGACCAGACAAGACTGGACGGAACCCATAGCCGTGGATGGACACTGCCGTAGTACGCGTAAGCGTTGAAGACACCAGCACCCGAGTCGTTAAAGAAAAAGCCACCGCGAAGGAAAAATGGAAGTGAAGAATGTGCTAACAAACTATAATCATTATCCCAGTTGGAACTTGTTGACTCCGTATCATCTTTGTTTTTTATCCAATTATTACTCGGTGTGCTTGCAGAATCGCTTCCATAATATGAATAATTTCCTTCTTCAATTGTCTCGTAAATTCCATCGCCTT
>JAVXNL010000031.1:0-13970 GCA_036645795.1 Clostridia bacterium | reverse complement strand
TTTTTGCTTTTTTTCTTTTCTGTTTTCACTTTTTATTTTTTTTACTTATTGAGTTTTAGCAAGGTTATAAGTATCTCTTGCAATCATTAATTCTTCATTTGTAAGTATAACAAATACTTCTACTTTTGAATCTTGAGTAGAAATACACTTTTCTACTCTTTTCACATCATTTTCTTTTTTATCAATATTTACACCTAAAAATTTTAAATATTCACATATTCTTTCTCTATTTTCTTGACCGTTTTCTCCAACTCCACCAGTAAATACTAGTACGTCGAGCCCGCCAAGAGATACAGCGTATTGAGCAATATATTGGGCTACTTTATAACTTTGAGAGTCTAGTGCAAGAATTGACCTTTTATCACCTTTTTCATATGCTTGTTCAATATCTCTATAATCTTCTGATACACCAGAAACACCCCAAGCTCCGGAGTTTTTATTCAGCATTTTATCTATATCTTCAGGTGTTGAATTTTCAAGTTTCATTATATATGGTATTATAGAGGGGTCAATATCTCCACTTCTAGTAGACATTGGTATGCCAGCAAGAGGAGTGAGTCCCATACTAGTATCTACTGATTTACCATCTTTTATAGCACAAATACTTGCACCTTGTCCTAAGTGACAACTTATAATTTTTAAGTCTTTTATATCTTTATTCATAAGAGCTGCTACTCTACTTGCAACATATCTATGACTTGTTCCATGAAATCCATATTTTCTTATTTTATATTTTTGGTAATATTTATATGGAATTTGATAAATGTATGCTATAGGTGACATAGTTTGATGAAAAGCGGTATCAAATACAGCAACCATTGTTTTATCTGGCAATACTTTTTGTGCTGCCCTTATACCAGCAATTCCTGCTGGATTGTGTAGTGGTGCTAGAGGAATACAGTGTTCAATTTCTTTTATAACATGTTCATCAATTATAACAGAATTGCTAAATTTTTCGCCACCGTGTACAATTCTATGTCCTACTGCCCCTATTTGGTCTATTGATTGTAAGATATTATACTTTTTGTCTAGTAAAACTTTTAAAACAACAGATATTGCTTCATCGTAGTCTCTTGCGACATGTAGTATTTCATATTTTTCACCTCTTACATTAAATCTTAGTGAAGAACGTTTTCCACCTATTCTTTCATAATTTCCTTTTACGATACGAACTTCATTTTCCATGTCTATGAGTTGGAATTTAAGTGAAGAACTACCACAGTTTAAAACTAAAATTTTCATTTAATCATCTCCTAATTACACAAGTTTATTATATATAAATTTGCTATACGCATAATATAACATATATGAATAGCATTTTCAAGTTCTATTTAAAGTTTTATTTCTATTTTTAAAATATTGTTTGGTTACTATTATAGAGTTGTTAATGATTTTTAACAATATTAATCTACATTTATATTTATCTTTATTTCGTTTTTTTCTAGTAATTTTTTAAGCATGTATTCTAAAAAATAAAATATTACTGTAGATATAATACTCATTATACCAATAATTATAAGTAGATTTAGTGATATTTTCATAAGAGACAATAAACTTTTAAATTCTACTATTAAGATAGCAAACATTGTTGACATTAATAAAAACAGTATTCCTCTAAACCAGTTAAATGGTGTAGATATATGTTTTAATAATATAAAGCCGATAATACCCGTTACAACTACACATATAGTAGAGTATTGTTCTTTAGAAAGTCCCAAGAAACTAGAAAGTATACCTATAAGTAAAATGTTTATTATAACGGTAAGACCAGAAGGCAGAGCTCGTTTTAGAACAGTATCTAAAAAAGTACCTGTAACTTTTTCTTTGTTTGGTTCAAGTGCTAATATAAACGAAGGGATACCAATAGTTACCATATTTATAAGTGTAAGCTGAATTGGTATAAACGGATAGGGTTGCGTTATAAATAAAAATAGAAACGCAATAATTGTTGAGTATATTGTTTTTGCTAAAAATAGTGTAGAAGATCTTTCTATATTGTTTATTGTTCTTCTTCCTTCTGCAACTACTTCAGGCATTGAAGCAAAATTTGAATCGAGTAATATTATTTGAGCTACACTTCGCGCTGCATCACTACCACTTGCTACTACAATACTGCAATCTGCTTCTTTTAGTGCGAGTACATCATTTACGCCGTCTCCAGTCATCGCTACAGTTTTTCCAGCCTTTTTTAAAGCAAGGATTAATTCTTTTTTTTGCTTTGGTAAGACACGTCCAAATACTTTGTATTTGATAGCTGCTTTTTCAATATCTTCGGTAGTTTTTAAAGTACTTACGTCTATATAATTTTGATAATTTTCTACTCCTGCTCTTTTAGCAATATTTGATACAGTTATAGGGTTATCTCCAGATATTATTTTTATATCTACACCTTGCTCTTTAAAGTATTTTAGGGTTTTTCGAGCTTCTTTTCTTATTTTATCTTGTATAATAATAAATCCCATGACTTCTAAATTTAGAGGTAGCTCTTTTTTTTGATTGTTAGTACTAAGTCCGAAAATCATCTTTAGAATGAGCAAGTACAATAACTCGGCTTTGTTCAATATATTGTTTTAAGCTATCTTTATAGATATCAAATTTATCTTTTAGTACAAATTCAGGTGCACCTATAACAAAACTTCCTTTTTTTTCAAAAGCGATACCAGACCATTTTCTATCTGAGGAAAATGGAACATCGTAGCTTTTAATCCAATTACTTTTAGATGTATATTTGTCACGTAAAGCATCTATTGTTGCATTGTTATCTTGTGAAGCGGAGCAAATAGCTCTAATTGCTTCAAACATTTCCTCTTTTTTAGAAGAGATAGGTAAGGTATTAGATACTTCCATTTTCCCTTCTGTAATTGTTCCTGTTTTATCTAAACATAAAGTATCAACTCTTGCAAGTGTTTCTATACAATAAAGTTCTTGTACTAAAACCTTTTTTTTAGATAATCTTATTACACTAACTGCAAGAACTGTGCTTGTAAGTAAAACAAGACCTTCGGGTATCATTCCAATTACAGCAGCAACTGTTGACTCAACTGATTGCTCAAGGGTATTATCTACTATATTTAACTGTCTTAGAAAAAGTACAAGTCCTAGCGGAACTATTACAATAGATGCAAACTTTATTATTTTATTAAGCGAGCCCATTATTTCTGATTTTACTTTTTTTATATATTTAGCCTCGCTAGAGATTGCTGAAGTATAATTAGCTCTTCCTATATGTTCTACTTTTCCTATACAGTTTCCACTCACTATAAAGCTACCTGAAAGAATCGTATCTCCGACTTTTTTAAATATTGCGTTGCTTTCTCCTGTTATAAAAGACTCATTTACTTCAACTTCACCATTCATAACTACACAGTCAGTGACTACTTGATTACCGGTTCTAAATTGTATAATATCATCTAATACAATTTCTTCTATACCTATGCATTCTACTTCATTGTTACGTTTAATTTGTACTTTAGTAGCAGAGAGTACGGATAATTTATCAACTATTCTTTTTGAGTGGATTTCTTGAGCAATACTAATTAATGTATTGCAAACTACAATTCCTAAAAAAGCGATGTTTTTGTAAGAACCTACGTAAATTAGTGCAATTGCTAAAAGTATATTTAGTATATTAAAAAGTGTTATAGTATTTTCTTTTATTATTCTTGCCATACTTTTTGTAGGTATGGATGTATCATAATTTACAAGCCCATCTTTTTTTCTAGCATTTACTTGGGACAAAGTGAGCCCTTTGGATATATCGGGTGTATATCTTTGAACATTATCTAAAAAATCTAGGTTTTCTTTGACCATTTTTCCTCCTGAGATAATATGTTAAAATAAGCTAAAAAATTATCTTATAAACATATTATTTTTTGTGAATTTTCCTTATTAAAAAAAATATATTTTTTAGCTGGTTGGAATATACCAGAATAATTATTTAAAGAGTTTATATTTAGTATAATTGTACTCTAAAATTATGATAAAATCAAGCAAATTTTGCAAGTTAGTATATATATTAGTAAAATATATATTGATTATACTTGAGTTTTTATAGTGTGATATGGTATACTAAAAATATGTCGAAAAATAATTAAATTTGATAGAGTATATGAGTACAAATAGATTTGGTATGTATTTAAAATACATTTGTAATAAATACATAAGATAGGAGAGTTTATGCAAAAAGAGATATTTGAAAATAAAGATAAATATAAAGAAGTAAAAGTGACGGATAACAAATATAAAAAAAATGTAAAAAAATTAGGTCTAATATTTATATTAGTAATGTTTGTAATTATATATATAATATCAATTAGTAAACTTAATTTGCAAAATGATACCTTGTTTGATATAAAACTTGGAGAACAATATCTAAATCATGGTGTTGTTACAGAAGATACATTTTCCATACATAGTGGGCTAAAATATGTATCACATCATTTTATTGTAAATATAATTACATATTGTATCTACAATTTTTCAGGCTTTTTTGGATTGTATATATTAGAAATATTTCTTACATGTCTACTTGCAATATGCTTTTATGTGGCAAATAGACAATTTTTGAAAAGTAAAGTATTATCTTATCTTTTTGTGTTTTTACAATTATTCCTTATGACTCCTTTTATATCTATAAGAGCACAAATGTATAGTTATATATTGTTTTTGCTAGAAATTATATTTATAGAAAGATTTTTGAAGACATCAAAAAAATCATATATTATATTACTTTGTTTATTACCTATACTTATAGTGAATTTTCATGCAGGTATGCTAATGCTCTATTTTGTAATAATTGGAACATATTTTTGCAACTTACTTAAAATAAGTTTTTTTAAAGTATGTATTGAAGATAAGCAAAGACTAAAGAATACAAAGTATTTATTTATACCATTTATATTCGGATTATTTGCAGGTTTAATGAATCCATTTGGCATAGATTTGTTAGTATATGGATTAAAAACACTAAGCAATTCTTTTATAAACTCAACTATAAGTGAGTTTAGACCAGTTAATATAAAAAGTTTTATAGGAGAAATAATGTATATATATTCTTTTTTAATAATTACTAGTTTTTGTTTTACAAAAAAGAAAATAAAACTACACCACGCATTGTTTTTTGTAGGCACTATGTTTATGGGACTTTTTTCAAGTAGACATTTTGGTGTTATGGTTATATGTACAATTACATGTCTTAGTTATTTAGAAGATATATTATACGAGATAAGAGAAAAAATGTATAAAGGATTAGTACCAAAAGGAAAGATAGCAATAAATGTTACTGGATGTGTAATGTTTGGGATTTGTTTTTTGTATCTTAGCGTTTCTGGATTTTTAAGACTTAATAGGGAGTATTTGCCAGCGGGCAATTATCCACATAATGCAGTAAAATATATAAAAGAAAATATAGGGCAAGATAAAAGGATTTTTAATGATTATAATTATGGGACATTACTTATGTTTAATAACATACCTCCTTTTATTGATTCAAGATGTGATCTTTATACACAAGAATATAACAAGGGGTGTAATGTTGCAATGGACTATAAAACAGCTTCAACATGCAGTGGAGATTATAGTGCGGTTTTAAAAAAATATAATATAGATTATGTATTTATGGGGAAAGAAAAGCCACTTGTAAATGCAATGGCAAATAATGATAAATTCGAACAAATATATAGTGATAATGAGTGTTGTATATATAAAATAATTAAGTGAATTTGGAAATCTTTGTATAAAAATACAATATTACAAAAATGTTGCAAAGTTATAACAAAAATATTACTACAAGTTAAAAAGAAAGCTTTTTGTTGAAAAAATTATATATATATGATATTATTACAAAAAATATAGGAAAGGGGAAATAGTAATGGAAGAAATAAAAAAAGAAGACAAAGAATTATATGAATATATCAAAGATGAGGAAAAAAGACAAAAAAACAATATAGAACTTATAGCCTCAGAAAATTTTGTTAGTAAAGCGGTATTAGAAGCTATGGGCTCTATTCTTACTAATAAATATGCAGAAGGATATCCGTCAAAAAGATATTATGGTGGATGTGAAAATATTGATAAGATAGAAAGCTTAGCTATTGATAGAGCAAAAAAGCTTTTTGGTGCACAGCACGCAAATGTACAAGCTCATAGTGGAAGTCAAGCAAATATGGCTGTATACATGTCAGTTCTTGAACCAGGAGATAAGCTTCTTGGAATGCAACTATCTAATGGTGGGCATTTAACGCATGGTAGCAAAGTTAATTTTTCCGGAAAACTATATAATATAGAGTCATATGGATTAAATGAAGATGGATATATAGACTATGAAAAAGTAGAACAAATAGCACTTGAATTTAAGCCAAAGATGATTGTAGCTGGGGCTAGTGCATATCCAAGAAAAATAGATTTTGAAAAGTTTAGAAAAATAGCAGATAAAGTAGGTGCTTATTTACTTGTAGATATGGCACATATTGCAGGTCTTGTATGCACAAACAATCATATGTCTCCGGTACCATATGCGGATTTTGTTACATCTACTACACATAAAACATTAAGAGGCCCTAGAGGAGGATTAATACTTTGTAAGGAAAAATATGCAAAAAAATTGGATAAAACAATATTTCCAGGGATGCAAGGAGGACCTTTCGAACATATAATAGCTGCTAAAGCTGTATGTTTTAAAGAGGCACTTGATCCAAGTTTTAAAGTATATATGGATCAGGTAGTTCTAAATTGTAAAATCCTTGGAGAAGAAATGATGAAAAGAGGCTATGAATTAGTTTCTGGTGGAACAGATAATCATTTAATTTTAGTAGATCTTACAAGTAAGAAAATGTCTGGAGATGAAGCAGAAGGATTACTAGGAGAGGTAAATATAACTGTAAATAAAAATTCAGTTCCAAATGATAATATAAATAATCCAACCGGTGTAAATGGAATAAGAATAGGAACAGCTGCATGTACAACAAAAGGCTTAAAAGAAGATGATATGCTTGTTTTAGCGGAAGCCTTAGATCTTGTTTTATCTAAACATACACCTGGAATTGAAGAAGCAAACTATATAAAAAACATGGAAAAAGCAAAAAATATTGTAAAAACACTAACTAGTAAGGAGGGGTAGCTATGCAATCAATTTCGTTAGATTTTGAGGGAGTAAGAAAATATATTAATGAAGAAGAATTAAATTTTATGACAAAAAAAGTAAAAGATGCTCATGAAATGTTAGAAAAAAGAAATGGCGATGGAAAAAATATGCTTGGCTGGCTGGATATTGCAAGTAATCGTGATGAAGAAGAAATAGAGAAAATAAAAAAATGTGCAAAGCGTATACAAAAACAAGCAGATGTGTTTATTGTTATAGGAATTGGAGGCTCATATCTAGGTTCTAAAGCTATAATAGATATGTTTAGCGATACATTTAGCAATATGTCGTCTCTTAGTTCAAGAAAATTTCCTCAAATAATATTTGCAGGAAACAATCTAAGTGGAAAATATTTAAGGAATTTAATTGAGTATATACAAGATAAAGATGTAGCAATAAACGTTATATCAAAATCAGGAACTACTTTAGAACCTGCAATAGCTTTTAGAGTATTGCGAGTGTTTTTAGAAGAAAAATATGGAATAAGTGGAGCGAGTCAAAGAATATATGTTACAACTGATAAGGAGAATGGAATATTAAAAAAGCAAGCTGAAAAAAAAGAATATGAGACGTTTGTAATACCAGATAATGTAGGAGGAAGATATTCGGTATTGACTCCTGTAGGACTTTTACCAATGGCTGTTGCAAATATTGATTTTGAAGATATATTGGATGGTGCAGGATTTGCAGCACATCTGTTTAATGAACCAGAAATCGAGTATAATGATTGTTATAAATATGCTGCATATAGAAATATACTATATCAAAAAGGTAAGACTACAGAAATTTTTGCGGGATATGAACCTTCATTTAAGTATTTTGTTGAGTGGTTTAAACAGTTATTCGGAGAAAGTGAAGGCAAAGATGGAAAAGGAATATTTCCGGCTGGTGTAAACTTTACAACAGATTTACATTCTTTAGGGCAAATTATACAAGATGGAAAAAGAAATATCTTTGAAACTGTTTTAAATGTAAATATAGATAGAAGTTTTATAAAACTTCCAAAACTAGAAGATGATTTAGACGGTCTAAATTATCTTGAAGGCAAAACTATAGACTATATTAATAAACAAGCTTTTTTTGGAACTTTAAAGGCTCACACTGAAGGTGGAGTACCTACTATGGTTATTAACATAGATGATGTAAATGAGTATACTATAGGACAGCTAATATTTTTCTTTGAAAAGGCATGTGCAATAAGTGGATATATTTTAGGGGTAAATCCATTTAATCAACCAGGAGTTGAAGCATACAAAAAAAATATGATGAATTTACTTGCAAAAGAGGAGTAAAATGGAGTGTATAAATAAATATTTGAGAACAAAAAGTAATATAAACAAAATAAGTTCTAATGTGTTAAAGACCATAGCAATAATTGCTATGGTTATTGACCATTTAGGATATTATTTTAGTTTTACACTAAATCCTATAGTATATACAACTTTTAGGGTGATTGGCAGAATAGCTATGCCTATTTTTGCGTTTTTGCTAGTACAAGGATATATTAAAACACATTCGATAAGAAAATATCTATTTAGACTCATTATTTGTGCGGTTTTAAGCCAAATTGTATTAAACTCACTTGGAATAATAAATGTAAACTTTATAGAAGAATATAGAGCAAGTATTACAACAGATTTAAATATTGTATTTTCATTTTGTTTAAGTCTTATTATATTGATTGTAATCGATAAATCTAATGTCTTTATACGCCTTAAAAATGGTAATACTAAAGAGGCTCTTTTTTATATAAAAGATATAGGTATAAGAAGTGCTATTATGGGTATTTGTGTAGCTATATATTATTTTATCCCAATAGACTATGGATTTATAGTCCCACTTATGGTTATAGGAATGTTTTTTTTATTGAAATTAAAAGATAATAAAAATAATATAAAAAAGATAATGTATTATATATTTATGATAATTCTTGTTGGAGTATTATGTTTATTTGAAAAGCAGTTTGGTATATTTGCAATTTTTAGCTTAATATTTATATTTTTATATAATGGAACTCTTGGAAGAAAATCTAAGTATTTACAGAAAATTTATTACTGTATTTTTCCATTGCAACATTTGATACTATATAGCTTGGCTATATTTTGTTATACTAAAATGTAGTTTTAAAAAATATTAGTAAAAATGCGCTTTATCTAAATAAAATATAAAAAAATATAAAATATATATTTTAAGTAAATAAATCCATAATAGGCCATGCAAAATAACCTGTGAAACAATAAATGTTGACATAAACTATTTACAAAAAACAATTACTGTGGTATAATGAAAATATCATAGTAATTTTTTTTACTTTTAATACATAAGAATAATAGTAGATAAAATCCAAAGGAGGAAATATTTTAATGGAAAATTATAACGAAAATAATGTAGTAGAAATAGGTGGTAAAATTTCATCAGAAATAGAAATAAGTCATGAACTTTTCGAAGAAAAATTCTATAAATTCACTATAGATACTAAAAGGTTAAGTGATCTAGCAGATGAAATACCAATAATTGTTTCAGAAAGATTAGTAGATCTTAGTACATTTGAAAAAGGTGAGCATGTTTGTATAAAAGGACAATTTAGATCATATAATCAAGTACTTAATGGCAAAAGCAAATTAGTTCTTTCAATATTTGCAAAAGAGATTGTAAAAGCATCAATACAAGATGATATACTTACATTAAATGAAGCATCTTTTATAGGGTATATATGTAAAAATCCAATATATAGAAAAACTCCACTTGGAAGAGAAATAGCAGATGTTTTAGTTGCTGTTAATAGGTCATATAAAAAATCTGATTACATACCCTGCATATTATGGGGCAGAAATGCTAAATTTTGTGAGACTCTAGGAGTGGGTTCTAAAGTAAAACTATCTGGTAGAATTCAGTCAAGAAAATATGAGAAAAAACTTGAAGATGGAACTATTTTACCTAAGGTTGCATATGAGTTATCTGTTTCGAAGTTTTCAGTAAATAGAGATAATGAACAAAAACAACAAATAATTGATAGTGATGAAAAAGTAGAGCAAAATCTTGAAGAAAATATAGATAATAATATAGATTTAAATATTGAAAAAAGTTCAAAGGAAGAATTGATTTAAATAAATAGATGTAATTATATAGGTATTGTAAATTTTTATAATGCCTTATTTTTTTTGAATTTTTTCTTTCTTTTTTTGATTTTTTTATTTTTTTGCTTTTTTTATTTTTTTGCTTTTTTTATTTTTTATTTTTTTGCTTTTTTGTTTTATCTTTCTTCTTTCTTTCTTTCTTTTATTTAAGATATAGTATAAATATTATTCAAATTCAAATGTTAGAGGATCTAGCGCGGTACCATCTTTACTAAATATAGAAAAATGTAAGTGAGGACCTGTAGTCCAACCATTAAGTATTCCATTTGAAAGATATTTTGGCCCCACAAAAGATATAACATCACCTTTATTTACGTGTTGCCCTGTTTTTACTATAAAATTATCACTTAAATGACCATATAAAGATTTAGTCCCATTTGAGTGAAGTGTAGTTATACAATTACCATATCCTTTAGTAAAGCTGGCAGATGTAATAGTACCAGATAGCGTAGCAAAGACTTTAGAGCCTTGTGCTGCACCAAAATCAATACCATTATGAAAGTTTGTTGTTCCAAATAAGTCTCTATAACCAAAATATGAGGTTATATATTTAGTTGTTGTAGGATATAAAAGCTTTGAATTATCTGTAACAGTTTCTTTGGAACTGCTTATAAAAGAAATTAGAATTGTAAGAATAAATGCAATACAATAAAATTTTTTGAACATAAAATCACCAATATAAGTATACTATAATTTTATGTATTTGTAAATAAAAATACGTTGACATAAAGTGCCATGAAAAAGTGAAATAATTAATTTCGATAACAAAATTCATACAAATATAATAAATTTTGCGATAAACTATTGCAATTTATTTTAAATTAGATATAATTAAGTTATGTTTTATACAAAAGGAGGAAGATTATGAAAAAGTCAAAGAAAATAATATTTAGAGTTTTACCGGTAGTATTACTATTAGTTATGGTAATATTTGCTAACGCTACTGTATTTGGATTTGATCAATTTAAACCTGATATGCAGTTAAATGCAGATACAAGTACAAATGTTATAGGTACTGTAAATAGAGTGTGGGGTATAGTTTTGACTGTGCTTCAAGTAGCTGCTATAGCTGCTGTAGTATTTGCTGGTGTTAGATATATGTTTGCTTCAGCAAATGAAAAAGCAGATATAAAGAAAAGTATGATAACACTTGCTGTTGGAGCAATACTTGTTTTCGGAGCATCAACTGTTGTACAATTCTTAATTGGTTCATTTAAAGAAATTGCAGGATAAAAATATTAAATTTAAAAGATATAAAAGGTCAGGATGTGTCCTGGCCTTTTTGATAGAAATATATATATAGTATGTATTTTAAAATACATACTATTAAAAGAAGAGGGTGAGAATATGAAAAAAAAGGTTAGTGCATTTGTTATTTGTTGTCTCATGGTGTTTAGTACTATGTTTTTGGTAAATGTTATTCGTGGAGTTGATACTTTAGGTACAGGATTTGATCAAGGAAGAGTACCTGAAGGTGAACAAAAATTACAAGCGCCAGTAAATAGATTAGCAGATTTTGTAATAACTGCATTACAAGTCGCTTCAGTTGCAGGTGTTGTATTTGCTGGAGTTTCATATATGTTTGTATCATCAGAACAAAAAGCAGATATAAAGAAAAAATTAGTACCTCTTTGCATAGGACTTATTTTAGTTTTTGCAGGATCTACAGTTGTAAAATTTGTAATAGGGACATTTGCAAGTGTTACAAATACTTAAAATGGAGGAGAGTTTATGGAAAGTTCAAAAAAAATATTATTAAAAATGTTGCCTCTTGCTATATTGCTTAGTGTTTTTTTACTAAATAGCGCTGTTTTTGGAATAACAAATTTAAGCCCTGATGGAGCTATTCCAACCGAGAGCACTGATGCAAGTATGGTGGTTTTAAAAATCTGGGGTATTATAATGGCATCATTACAAGTAGCTGCAGTAGCTGCAGTTGTGTTTTGTGGTGTGAAATATATGTTTGCTTCTGCAAATGAAAAAGCAGATATAAAAACTAGTTTAATGTATCTTGCACTAGGTGCTATAATTACATTTGGAGCTTCAACATTTGTTCAGGTTATAACCGGATCATGGAGAGCAGTCACAGGATTTTAAATGTGATGAATGAGAAGATAAAAAATAAATAATGTGTAAAGGAGATTAAAATCATATTTTGATTTTAATCTCTGCTTTGTTTCAAAAATATTACAACAATGTTACACTAATGTTAAAAAGAACGAAAAAGGAAAAAAAAAAGAAAAAGATATATACTTTTTTTTTAATACTTGATATAATGTTAAGAAGTTAAGGAGAAATATATATGAAAAAAAGAATTATTAAAATATGCATTTTAACAATGTGTATATTTATGATATGCAGTTGTTTTGTTTATATACATGCAGATTTTTGGAGTGATGCTACAACGTGGTATAGTGCAAGTGGAGAAAGTGGCGGAGTAAGTACAGAAGAAGGGGATAAGATTTTTGGTGGCCTTGCTGATATGATAAACGTTATTGGAACTAGTGTTATTGTCCTTGTTACAATTGCACTTGGAACTAAATATATGTTTGGCAGCGTGGACTCGAAAGCGGATGTAAAAGAGAGTTTAATAAATCTTTTAGTTGCATGTGTATTCTTTTTTGGTTGGCAAAGCATAAAAGCTATATTAATTCCAGGAAATAATTTTGTATTTACAAGTAGCGGTGATTTTAATGGTACTGTTGGTGCAATATTTTCAACATCCATGTACATATTACAATTTTTAGTTATTGTAGGCGTAATATATGTAGGAGTAAGGTATATATTTTCTGGGGCATCTGGTAGAGGTGAATTAAAAGCAAAATCAGGGAATTTTTTAATTGGAATTATACTTGCTTTTGCAACAACTAATTTTTTAACTTTCTTATCAAAAATTATAAATCAAATGATATAAAATAGTATTTTAATTTAAAAATAATAGACAAAAGAAAAATGAAAGGGGAGTGTTTAAATATGGGAAGATCATATTTTGTACCACGTAGTGCTAGAGGTGAATCTAGAATATTGATAATATTTTCAATGAAATCATTTATTACAACTGGCATAGCTGGACTTATTGGTGGGGGAATATGGTATATTGGAGCTAATTTGTTTGAAATGAGCGTATTTATAGGACTTGGAATCACAGTGCTATTTGGAGGAGTTGGCTTTATATTAGGAACAGCTAAAATTCCAGATTTACCTTTTATGGGAAAATTTAGAAAAGCCGGCGGAGAATATTTAAGTGATATAATATTTAGATTTATAACATTTAAAAAGAGAAAGAAAATATATATATATAATTTAAATAGAGGAGGAAAGTAAAATGACTACAGTAATTGTACCTATAATTTTATTAGGAATGTTAATAATATTTGGAACAGTATTTTTTCTTATAACATCATCTCAACAGAAAAAAAACAGTATTAATAAGAAAGATAAACAAAAAGAAAATTCAACTAAAGATAATATACCAAGAAAAGATATGTTCGATTTTATGGAGTTTGATAGAATACTCGATGATATGATTGTACAAGAAAACGGAAGCAAATTTACTATGGCAGTAAAATGTAAGGGGATAAACTACGATCTTATGTCAGATGTTGAGAGATTATCTGTAGAAGAAGGGTTCATAACGTTGTTAAATACTTTAAGATTTCCAATACAATTATATGTTCAAGCTCAAAATATAGATC
>JAVXNL010000030.1:5299-14178 GCA_036645795.1 Clostridia bacterium | reverse complement strand
ATTATTGTTATAATAATCTTGGCTGCAGCAGTGATACTTACATTAAATAAAAACAATCCAATAGAAAATGCAAATGAGGCTACTTTTAAATCGGACTTATCGAATATGAAAGAAGAGCTTAATATGTATGTATCTTCTAAATATTTAGAAACACAAGGAAAATATGATATAAATAAATTGAATGCTACAAAAGATTTACTAATGTATGATAAAGTGGTAGAAAATGGAAAAACAATAAAAGATGTAATACAAAAAGCCGATAAATATATAGATGAAATAAGTATAGTAAATGGGAAATTACAATATAGCGGGACAAATGAAAAGAGACAATTATGGGCTGCCAATATTTTAGATGGAGTAAATAATGCTAAGGTTGAAACTGCGGAAGGAATAAACAATGTAAGTTTAAATAATAGTATTCTTGGAAATGTACTAGATTATAAAATATATGGGAATAGTATTCCAAATGGGGATTTAGCACCTGCAATTAGTTTGGGAGAAGATGGAAAGATAGATATTAAAAATAGTTATTTTGTAAATGGCGCAGGAGAACTTAAAAACAACACTGATTTTGAATCAATGACTTATGAAGTAGATAGTACAACAAATAGAGGTAGCTCTTTTTCTATCACAAGTAGTTGGATCGAAGCGTTATATCTAGGAAATTATGTAGAAGTTAATCCGACTAAAGCATATACTTTAAGTGCGGATTTTAAAGCAAATAATATAGACTCTGTCTTTTTTGCTGGCTTGGTTGAATTTGATAGCGATAAAATGAGAATATCTCCATTAAATGTAATGTATACAGAAAAGACTTTAACTTATTTGACTGAAGATTTGAAAAATGGAGATACAGTTGTACATTTAAACGATATTTCAAATTGGTTGGATAATTTAAATACATCAAGATATCAATTAGGATTTATTTTTTGGAATTACAAAGATTATCCGGAATTTACATATTCAAGAAATGCATGGGAAGATTTATTTAACTATAACTCAATAAACAAACAAAATAATACAATTACACTAAAATCACCTTGGAATAAAGGTGATATTGCAAAGAATACAAAATTAAGCCAGTCCAATTCTTGGAATGATTATAATTATTCGTTATTAAAAAATAATAGTTTATCTACAAATTGGATAACTAAATCTGCTATAATACAGGGCGTAAATGAAAAAAATGCAATAAAAAGTGATAAATTTAGAACAGGAACAAAATATGTCAAATTTTTAATTTTAAATAATTATAATAGAATACCAAATACTAAATTAAATATTACAAACGTTTCATTAACAACAAATGCAGGAACTATTGATCTTACAGGACATCAACCTTTAAGAAAAAAAGGTGAGGTAGCTGATTATATTGATTATGCTAGTAGCAAGATAGTAAGGAAGATTGGTAAAAACGAATTTGATTTTTATGTACTAGAAAATCCAATTTATGAACCTATCGATTTGCCGACTATTCCTACATTTAAAGATATAACAAATATACAAGTAAAAGGAAATATTGATAGTAAAATAGAGGTTAAATATTTAAAACAAAAATAGGTATAAGACAAAATATAGGAATGTTGAGAGAATGAAAATCAAAGGGAAAATAGCTAAAGATTTTGCAAGTAATGTCGGTTTTTACTTAGCGCTCTACATTAAATAAAAACCAATGAAACGATCACATATAGTTTTTAATGTTACTGCAATGTTGCAAAAATATTACAAATATTAAATATAAACATCATTTTTTAAAAAATGCTTTTCTTTTTATTATATTTGTAATATAATAAAAGGGACAGGAGTTTGATAATTATGATTACATATAGTGAGTTAATAAAAAATTTAAATGTTTTAATAGCAGACGATGATGAGGATTATTTAAATATGACTTATGAATTCTTACATCAAGTGGGATATAATGTTGATAAAGTAACAGATGGAAAACAGGCATTAGAGGCAATGGAAAAAAAAGATTACCAGATTTTGCTTTTAGACTATTTTATGCCGCTGCTTAATGGCGAAGAGGTAATAAAAGAAGTAAGGAAGACAAATAAGGAGCTTATTATAATATTGCAAACTGGTTTTTCAGGACAAAAGCCTCCAATTGAAACTATGCAAAAATTAAACATACAAAACTATCATGATAAAACAGAGGGGATAGATAGACTTAATTTAGAGCTTATATCTGCGGTTAAAATATTTAATCAACAAAATGAGATTGAGCTTACTAAATATAGATCTAATGCAATTGGTAATTTGATATCTGGAGTTGCTCAAGAAATAAAATCTAATTTACTTACAATTAGTGCAGGTATTGATGTTACGAACTTAATTATGCAAGAAGCAGAATTAAAAGTGGATAAAACAACAACTGCAAATTTAAATAAATTTTATGTAAAAAATAAAGAGTCTTTAGAAAAAATAGATAAGGTTTTAACTTCTATAATAGGACAAACTAAAAATAATGGCGACTATATAATGGCAGATAATGATATAATAGATATAATAAATTTAATTGTTATAAATGAAGCAAGACAAAAAGGTATAGAATTAGTTTCAAAGATTGCATTAAAAAGTAAAAGCTATATTAATGGGAGTATAAACGATACGGTGTTTATTGTATGTGAGGTATTAAGACAATTGATTTGTATTGAAAAACAAGGTGAAAAAGTCGAACTTACACTTACAGAAGATCAAGATAGTTGGCTTTTTGTAATAACATGTCAAAAAGTTAATCAAATATCACAAAATGATTTTTATTTAATTAAAAAAATTGTATTATCTATAGAAGATGCAAACATTTCAAGAGAAGATAATAAAATAGTTATAAGTATGAATAAAAATATAATATAGAAAGCATAGAAAGCATATAAAAATATTATCTTGTTTTAAAGAAAGTAAGTTGAAATTTTAAAAATTTCAACTTACTTTAATTTTGCCATAGTAACGCCTACGCTACCTTCATAATAATTTCCAAGTCTATAATCTAAGACATAAGGATTATTATCTAGGTATTTATGAACAGCTGCTTTTAGTATTCCTCCACTTCTGCCATGTATTATTTTAACAAAGCAAACTCGGTTGCAAATAGCTGAGTCTATAAATTTATCAAGATTTAAAAGAGCTATATCTACAGTTTGGTGCCTAAGCATAATTTCATTGCAAAAATTTGAATCTCTTTGTATATTAAAATTTATAGTAGGAAGAGTAGAACTTTTCTCAACATAATCTACTTTTTCTATTGAACTTTCAGTAAGTATAATTCGTTTATTGTTTACAAAAACAGTATAATAAACATTTTGATGTGTATATTTTTTATCCATGATTTTTCCTTGCATACCATTGCTAATGATTTTAACATAATC
This sequence comes from Clostridia bacterium, assembly GCA_036645795.1. Taxonomy (GTDB): domain Bacteria; phylum Bacillota; class Clostridia; order TANB77; family CAG-465; genus CAG-465. The sequence goes on along the minus strand of JAVXNL010000030.1, from coordinate 10,810 downwards.
TCCTATTTCTAACATTTGTACCTCCAAGTATATTTGTATTATATCATTTAAAATATAATATGTAAAGAAAAGTATATAAAACAAATTGATATATATAATTTGTGACTAGTTAGTCTTAAGAATAAAAAAAGTGTGTAATTCATAAGAAAAATATATAAGAAAATGGATATCTTTTCGCGCTTTTAAATTTTATTTTGAAATTTATGTAAAAGGATTGTTAACAAACAATGATAAACAGTGACAACAAACTAATTAAAAATATACATTCAACTTGACTTTTCGTTAGGAATTTGGTACAATAAATTTAAATAAAATATAAAAAGGCAATATACTATTTGCCAGTTTAATCAAAGGAGAAAAAATGAAAATTGAAAAAAAGAATGAAAATGTTACTACTATTGTAGAGGAGGGCTCAAAGGATCAATACAAAAGAGTAAATACTGTCCCAAGATTTAATATAACAGATTCTGTCTTTGGGTATCTTAATTCTTTTTGTTCGGACACTATTTTAGTTCCTGCAAAGATAATGGATAGATTTTGTATAGAAGTAATTGTTAAAGCAAATTTACAGGAAAAAAGAGAAATATACATATCGTATTTAGGTGATAGCGTAATGTGTACTTATTATTCTAATAAAAGACTTGCTTTTAAAATGGTTTCAAGTGAAGAAAATTTTAAGGAATCTGTGGGTATTACTTTTTATAACGAGTATCAATATCTTTCTAAAAAACAACAAGATGAATATATTTTAAGTATAATGCGTATATGGGACGTGGTAACAACTTTCTTTATTAAGTATAAAAATATGCTTGTTGAAGAAAATGTAAAGATTAAAGGTCTAAAGAATAAAAAATATAAAAATATAAAAATATACAACTTTCCAACTTGTGATGAACTAATTAAGAAAAATAAAAAATTGAAAATTAATTTAGATCATAGTGAGTTTGTATTTGTATCTGGGTTTACAAGAATAGTTAAAGGGGAAAAGCAAAAGGTAAAGGGACATTTTAAACAGCCTAAACAAAAAAACTATATTAAATAGTAATAGAAAGTAAATAAAAAACAAATAGAAAGTAAATAGAAAACAAATAAAAATATATTTACAAAACAGCTTATGCTAATTGCATAAGCTGTTTTTTTGAAAACATGTATTATATTTGAGTAATATATATGTTATACCCTCTTTAAATGATAATATAAAAAACATGAGAAAAACATATGTGATTTAGAATTAAAAAATTGAAAAAATAAATATTTAGAATAAAATGCAATAAAAACATCATAAAAAAACAAGTAACAGTAGACAATGCTAAGAAAAAAATGTATAATGTATGTATACAAAAACGTTTAAATATAGCGTAAAAAGAAAGGACAATATATGGATAAACAAAAATATATAAGAAATTTTAGTATAATAGCACATATAGATCATGGTAAATCAACACTTGCAGATAGATTGTTGCAAATGACAGGCTCAATTGATAATAGGCATATGCAAGAACAACTGCTAGATAATATGGATATTGAAAGAGAAAGAGGAATAACAATAAAATCTCAAGCTGTTAGAATGGTATATGTTGCAAAGGATGGAAATGAATATATATTGAATCTAATAGATACGCCGCGGACATGTAGATTTTAATTACGAAGTATCTAGATCACTTGCAGCTTGTGAGGGAGCAATTCTTGTTGTTGATGCTGCTCAAGGTGTAGAGGCTCAAACACTTGCAAATGTATATTTAGCATTAGAAAATAACTTGGAAATTATACCTGTAGTAAATAAAATAGATTTACCTAGCGCAAGACCTAACGAGATAAAAAAAGAAATAGAAGATATCATTGGAATTGATGCACAAAACGCACCATGTGTTTCGGCAAAAACAGGATTAAATATGGAAGCTGTTTTAGAAGAAATTGTAAAAAAGGTGCCAGCACCAAAAGGAGATATCTCAAAACCTACATCTTGCTTAATATTTGACTCCCTATACGATAACTACAAAGGAGCAATAGCTTTTGTTAGAGTTATGGATGGTAGGTTAAAAAAAGGTGATGTAATATTTACTATGTCAAACAAAAAAGAATTTGAGATAGTAGAAGTTGGATTTTTCAAGCCTGGTGGTTATGTAGAATGTGAAGAAATTGTCGCAGGAGATGTAGGATATGTAGCTGCAAGTATTAGAAACGTATCAGATATTAGGGTAGGAGATACGATAACTCTAAAAAAAGAGCCTGCTCAAGTTGCTTTAAAAGGATATAAAGAAGTAAAATCTATGGTGTATTCTGGCATATTCCCAGCAGATGGTAGTGATTACAAAGAATTAAAAGAGGCAATAGATAGATTAAAATTAAATGATGCATCTCTTCGTTATGAGCTAGAGTCCTCAAGTGCTTTAGGTCATGGATTTAGATGTGGATTTTTAGGACTTTTACATATGGAAATAGTAGAAGAAAGACTCGAAAGAGAATATGATTTAAACTTAATTACTACAGCGCCGTCTGTAATATATAAAATTCACAAAACAAATGGAGATGTTGTACAACTATATAATCCATCTGAGCTTCCACCATCAACTGAAATTGATTATATGGAAGAGCCAATTGCAAAAACAGAGATAATATGCCCTAAAGATTATGTTGGAAATGTAATGGAACTTTGTCAAGAACGAAGAGGTGAGTTTTTGAATATGAAATATTTAGATGATACAAGAGTAAGTTTAGAGTACTATCTTCCTTTAAATGAGATAATATATGATTTTTTTAATAGTCTAAAATCAAGGTCTAGAGGCTATGCATCATTTGACTATGAAGTTGAAAAATATCAAAAAGCAAATCTTGTAAAACTAGATATTTTACTAAACTCTCAAGTAGTAGATGCTTTATCTTTTATTGTAAATAGACAAAAAGCAGAGACTCGTGGCAGAAAAATGGCTGAGAAACTAAAAGATATAATTCCAAGGCAATTATTTGAAGTGCCAATACAGGCTGCTATAGGAGGAAAAATAGTAGCAAGAGAGACAGTAAGAGCAATGAGAAAAGATGTACTATCTAAGTGTTATGGTGGAGATATAACAAGAAAGAAAAAGCTTTTAGAAAAGCAAAAAGAAGGTAAAAAGAAAATGAGACAAATAGGTAATGTTGAATTGCCAAAAGATGCATTTATGAGTGTATTAAAACTAGATGATTAAAAAAATAAAATTTGATGCTAGTGTGGGTAATCCGCCGTATCAAGAAGCTTAGAGTGGAATAGTAAATGGCAATGCCAAAAATCCAATGTTGTTAAAGTCAAATTCAATTACGAAACAAATACCTGGATAACTCGTAGTGATAATAAATTTTTTGCATCTAATGTATAAAAATGACCGTGCTTAAAGTATTTCTACTTTTGCATGGTCATTCTATGTTTGTACTGCTTTGAAGTTATATTTTGTTTTGTGCCTTTTTAACTTTCTTTAAAATAAAGTCAAATAAAACAGCTATCGGATTATAGTTAGCTAACATATGTAAGCTCCTTTCAAATAAAATATAATATTTGTAATTTTAAAAGATTAGCACCGTAAATACTATTAATAGTATTTGTTATTATTGTTAGTATTCAAATATTTATTTGCAATTATATAATTTTTAGAAATATAATGGAAATTAGCGCAAAAAAATATCAGATAAAATCTAACAATAAAAATAATAAAAATCTAATAAAAATATTATTAATTTTGTAATACATAATATGTATTAGTTCTTTTTATATAATTATATATAAGTGAGTTTTTTAAATCTATACTTAGTATATCATATTTTATGCTATAAGTACATAGAATATGCAAACTTTGCTTGCACTTATAACAAAAAGTTGATATAATTAATGGTATATTAGTTAAAATATAAGTTTTTTAAAAATAAATTTGTATTCTAAATAAACTGTGTAGAACTAATAGACAAAGTAGAAAATTTAGAAAAGGAGAAAAATATGGGATTAATATATGGCAGAAATCCTGTAAAAGAAGCAATTCTTTCAGGACAAACAATAAACAAGATATATGCACAAGCAGATACAAAAGAGGTCTATGATATTATAAAGCTTGCAAAAGATAATAGAGTTGTGGTAGTACAAAGTGATAAAATAAAACTAGATAATATGCTAGAAGGAAAAAATTCACAAGGAATTGTTGCAGCAGTAACTGATTTTGTATACTCTGATGTAGATGAAATATTAGAATATGCAAAGCAAAAGCAAGAAGAACCTTTTGTAATTATACTAGATAAAATAGAAGATCCACATAATCTTGGTGCTATAATACGTACAGCTGAGTGTATGGGAGTACATGGTGTTATAATTCAAAAAAGAAATGCATGTCAAGTAACAGATACTGTAGAAAAGGTAGCGGCGGGAGCATGTTCTTATGTAAAAGTTGCAAGAGTAACCAATATAACAGATACAATAAAGACTTTAAAACAAAAAGGAGTATGGATATATGGACTTGATATGGATGGAGATGGCACAATATATGATACTAAAATAGATGGGGCAATAGCATTAGTTATAGGAGGAGAAGGTCAAGGAATAACAAGGCTTGTAAGACAAAACTGTGATGTAGTAATAAATATCCCAATGAGTGGGCAAATAAATTCATTAAATGCATCAGTAAGTGCAGCTATTAGTATATATGAGGTTGTAAGGCAAAAAGCAAAGAGTGGTAAAAATGAAAGATAAAAAAAATATAGAGCTACTTGCACCGGCAGGTAATATTGAGTCTTTTAAAGCTGCTGTACAAACAAAAGCAGATGCAATATATATGGGAGTAGGTAAATATAACGCACGTACAATGGCTAAAAACTTTGACAAAAATGAATATATAGAGTGTATAGAATATGCTCATAAAAGAGGGGTTAAAGTATACCTCACACTAAACACACTTATGTATGATTCTGAGATATTAGATGCATTAAATATTGTAGTAGAGTTATACTCAAAAGGATTAGATGCAGTAATTGTACAAGATATTGGGCTTGCAATGGCAATAAAGGAAGTATTACCAAATCTTGCTTTGCATGCAAGCACACAAATGAGTATATATAACTTGCAACAAGTTAAATTCTTAGAAAAAATCGGATTTAAAAGAATTGTTTTAGCACGCGAGTTAAGTGTTTCTCAGATAGAATATATATGCCAAAATACAGATATAGAAATAGAGGTATTTGTACATGGAGCACTATGTGTTAGCCTATCAGGGCAATGCAATCTAAGTGGTAGTATAGGAGATAGGAGTGCAAATAGAGGGGCCTGTGCTCGGACCATGTAGAATGAAATATAGTCTTTGGAAAGAAGATAAGGAATTGGTGAAAAGCACATATATTTTAAGTAAAAAAGATATATATGGATTAGACTATATTAAAAGATTGATAGATGCAGGTGTTAGTTCTCTTAAAATAGAGGGGAGAAATAAACTACCAGAATATGTTGCAGGAGTAACTAAAACATATAGAAAATATATAGATAAAGTTATAGTTAAAACA
>JAVXNL010000030.1:0-5199 GCA_036645795.1 Clostridia bacterium | reverse complement strand
AAAACAGATATATATATAGAACAAAAAGACAAAGATATGTTACATCAATTATTTAACAGAGATGGACAAAGTACACGGATACTTAAATAGTGTTTTGAAAAAAGATAGTATTACTACACTATCACCTAAAAATACAGGAGTATATTTAGGCAAAGTAGTAGATAAAAAATCTGTATATATAAAAGTAAAATTAGAACAATGTATTGATATGCATGATGGAATAGAGATATACTCAAATGGAAGTGTAGTTTCTAATATAGTAACTTGTATAAAAAATGAGGAATATGTAAATATAAATAGAAAATGTGAAAGATCTGAATTTGTATGGTTAGGTGATTTTGCAAAAGCCGTAGCTATTGGAAGTGTTTTGTACAAAACTTCTAATTATAAGTTAAATTCTAGTTTAAGAGCTCTATACAGTAAAAATATTGAAACTGAAAAGAAGAGTTTTGATATTGTTGTAGATATAAAAAAAGATAAGCCAATAGCTGTTAGTTTAGATATATATGGCAAAAAAATACAATATATATCTGAATTTATACCTCAACTAGCTAGTAGTGCTGAAATAAATGATGAAAAAGTAGTGAAATCTTTTGAGAAAACAGGGGATAGTCCTTTTTGCTTTTCTAATATAAATACAAATATAGATGAGGGGCTTTTTGTGCCGGTATCTAAATTAAATGAGATTAGAAGAAATATCTTGAAAAAAGTAGAAATGAACTTTGTTATAAAAAAAGATGTTACAAAAGAGTATGGAAATACAGAAAGAGTACTTAAAAATATTTTACAAAAATTAGATAATAAAAACTTGAATCCAGAAGAAATAAAAAGTAAAATAAGCAAGATAAGCTCACTTCATGTTTTCAAATATAGTAAGGATATAGATTACATAGAGTATTTTCAAAAAAGATATAATATGAAACTTAATAGAATAGATATTAATATAATAGATTATATGAAATTTAGTGAGGATATAAAAGAAAAGTATATAGGAAAAACAGATGTATTTATTGTAATACCTTGTGTTGTTGGACAAAATTTAAATAAATACATAATAGAAAATATGGAAAATATACTAAAAGATAAAATCTCAGGTGTTATAGTTGGAAATGTAGGATATATAGATTTGCTTTTAGAACTTAAAACACAATATAATACTACTCTTATAGCTGATATGTCACTTAATATATCAAATATATATAGTGCAGCTTTTTATATTTTTAAAGGATTTGATATGATAGTACTTGCAAACGAAAAAGATATAGAATATAATTTAGATGCGTGGAGAAATATACCAATAGAGGTAGTTCGAGATTTACAAATAGTTATGACATCAAGATATTGTATATTAGGAAGTTTTATAGAAAATGAAAAAAACAAAAAATGTAGTATGCCATGTGCTTTGGGTAATTATTACTTAAAAGATAGTTTAGGGTATAAATATAATATATTTTGTGATAATCTAGATTGCTTTATGTATCTTGCAAGGCCTAAGAAAGCTATTGAATTTAAAAATAAAGAGGCAAAACAAAATATTGTTTGTGTAAGAAATTGTATGTTATAAAAAAAGCATAGTAGTTAATATAATTTTTAAATAATAAAACCTATTAGAGAAGGACTCTAGTAGGTTTTATTTGGTAACATACTATCTATAATACCATAAATTGCAGAGGCAATTAAACTACTAGTTATAGATATATAGTAACCATCAACAAAAAATTGAGTAATATATATTATAATTGCAGCACAAGTAAATCCCACAAGCCCCCTACCTAATGGAATATCATGAATCCCTGTAACAATTGACATTAAGTAGTCGAAAATTATAATTGTAAGCGCACTGAGTATTAAGATAGGAAAAGAGGAGATAGTAAAATTAGGTGTAAAAAATACAGTTACTGCAAATATTGAAAGGGATGTTAAAAATCTAATAATCATTTGTGATATTCTCAAAGGATCAATTTTATTAGCTGTAGTATTAGTATAATTTTGAATGTGTTCCATAAAAACCTCCTAAATTATATGTTTTTTTGAAATTATATATATTATTTGTATAATTTTAAAAATTATGCAAAAAATATTTATAGGTGATTTAAATGTTAATTGTGTTTTTTAGAGCTTTAATATTATATGCAATAGTTTTTTTAGTTATAAGATTAATGGGGAAGCGAGAGCTCTCAAAAGTTCAACCATTTGAACTTGCCATTATAATACTTATATCAGATTTGGCTTCAGCGCCAATGTCATCGAGGGGGATATCTATATTTGATGGTATTGTACCAATAATTACTCTACTTGTTGCATATATAATATTTACTCTTCTTATAAAGTCTAGTAATAAGGTACAAGATGTTGTTTGCGGAACAATATCTACAATAATTAAAGATGGTAAAATAATGGAGGAAGAATTTACAAAGTTACAGTATACAATACCTGATTTAATGTCACAACTTAGAGAATTACAAATATTTAAGATACAAGATGTAAAATATGCAATAGTGGAAACAAACGGTAAATTAAGTGTAGTTCAAAATAGTGACGGAATAGATAAATTACCACTAAATGTTATAGAAGACGGTCAGATATCAGAGGTAAATATCAAAATACTTAGTATGTCAAAAGAAGATATAGAAAAACGATTGAAAAGTGAAAAAATAAAAATCGAGCAAGTATTACTTGGAACAATGGACGAAAATGGTAAGTTTATATATCAGTTAAAAGATGAGGTGAGCTAATATGAAACAGATTATAATATTAATTGTGTCTTTAGGTTTACTGGTATTTAGTGGTATATGGGAAGTATCGTATTTAGATAAAACATCTCAGTATGTATTATCTGATGTAGAATATTCAAAAAATGCTTTATTAAATGGTGATTTTGAACTTGCAAAAGAACATATAAAAGAAATTGAAAATTCTTGGAATAATACGAAGACAATATGGAATATATTTATAACACATGATGAGATAGATAAAATAGAAGAACAAATAGTAAAGTATAGGACTTATATAGATGAAAAAAATAGAGAAGAGGCTATCGTAGCGTCAGATCTTCTGCAAAGAGATTTAAGACATATTGTAGAAAAGCAAAGACTAGATATAGGAAATGTACTATAAAGTTATATAAAAATTAGAACCCAGAAAAGATACATAAGTAAAATGTATTTTGCCTCTGAGTTCTAATTTTTTATATATAATACTACAAATTAACCTTATGTAATGACTTTTTTAAGATATCATTATTTTTAGGTAATATACCAGATAGTGGAAGTCTACACGGCCCAACTTCAATTCCTATTAAATTCATAGCCTCTTTTATAGGTATAGGGTTTACTTCTATAAATAAAGACTTCATTAGATCTAAATATTTATAATGTATAGATCTTGCAGATTCTAAATCTCCTTTAAAAAATGTATTGCATAGATTATGCATTTTATCTGGCAATATGTTAGCAATAACTGATATAACACCATCTCCCCCAAGAGCAAGTATTGGAAGAGTTTGGTCATCATTACCTGAGTATACGGCAAAATCACGTGGAAGCTTAGAAATCATATTTGATATTTGTGATATATTTCCACTTGCTTCTTTTATACCACAGATATTTGAAATTGTAGAGAGTTTAATTAAGGTATCTATTTCGATATTTACATTTGTTCTACTAGGGACGTTATATACAATAATAGGGATGGTAACACTATTTGCAATTTCTTTATAATGTAAAAAAAGACCTTTTTGTGTACATTTATTATAATAAGGGGTTACTACCAAGAGCCCATCTGCGCCTACTTGTTCTGCATATTTTGAAAGTTCACAACTGCTATGTGTATTATTTGAACCACTACCTGCTATAACAGGTATTCTTTTATTTGCAACGGTTACACTGTATTTTATAACTTCCATTTTTTCTTCATACGTAAGTGTCGATGATTCTCCTGTTGTACCACAAACAATAAGTGCATCTGTAGAATTTTCAATGTGAAATTCAATTAGTTCATTAAGTTTTTCAAAATCTATATTGTAATTTTTATCCATTGGTGTTACAATAGCTACACCAGAACCTTTAAAAATCATAATAACACTACCTTTCATATTAATTAAGTATATTTGAATAGATATATTATTATACTAAAAAATTAATAAAATAATAAAAAAATGTCATCTTATTGTTATTTTTAATGTTATATGTTATAATTTGGTAAAGAAAAAGAGGAAGACATGAATAAAAAATTAACAAAAAAAGAAAAAATATATATGTTTGCAAGAATGCTTATGTTACTTGTTGTAATAGGTCTTATGATATGGGCTACAATTACGGCTTTGCCATTTGTTTCAAAATTGGGTGATGAGGCATATAGATTAGAATTTAAAGATTATATTGCAAGTATGGGACTTAAAGGTGTATTTATGATACTTGGTATGCAAATACTTCAGATAATTATTGCAGTTATACCTGGTCAGCCTATGGAGATTGTATCCGGGATGTTATATGGTACTATTGGCGGAATGATAGTATGCTTAATAGGAATATTTATAGGAACAACGTTAATATTTTTCTTAGTAAGAAAAGTTGGAACTGATTTTATGCAGTTGTTTTTTAGCAAAGAACAAATTGATAAAACAAAAAAATCAAAGATTTTTAAAAATCCACAAAAATTTGAATTATTAATGCTTATAATATTTTTAATACCATTTATTCCAAAAGATATATTTATATATCTTGGTGGATTAAGTCCTGTAAGAGCAAAAAGGTTTTTAGCAATAGCAACATTTGGAAGAATACCTGGACTTTTTATAACTGTATATGCAGGTAATAAGCTCTCAGAAGGTAGTTTTGTACTTGTTGGAATACTTATTGCAATATTTTCAGTAGTAGGTGTTATAGGGTATTATGTTAGCAGTAAAGCTCAAGAAAAACTAGAAAAAGAATCTTAAGAAAAAATTGTTATTCATATGACAAAGCTTTTTAAAAATAAAATTGATGACATTAACTAAGTAATAAAGTAACAAAATAATAAAATTAAATGACAAGAAACGCTTGAATAATTTTAAAATATGTACTAAAATATAAGTGTAAAATGAAAAATAAAGAAGATAAAACATTTGAAGATATAGAATATATTTAAATTAATTAGAACATATATTTGAAAGGGTGGAAATTATGTTAAAAGTAAACAAAAGAAATGAAAGCACTGCAA
>JAVXNL010000029.1:0-14181 GCA_036645795.1 Clostridia bacterium | reverse complement strand
AAAAACTATCATTACCTTTATAACTTTCATTTATTTCTCCTTTTTAAATATTTTGTTAATTTTTTTTTAGGAATTATTAATGTTATATAAAAAATATTATATAATATTATTAATAAATCATTAGTTAAATGTGATTTAAAGTTTTTATCTATTTTTGTTAACCAAAACGTTTTTCCATCGTACCATGTTGATGAATATGTATGAATACTAGAAGATTTTAATGAAGGAAAAGAAAAAGTATTTGAGCTGTATATCTTTAAATCATCTTTTAACAACTGTTCTTTATCATTCATTTTTACGCCATATTCTTTTTTTATAATATTACTAACTATCTTTGTATTTGTATTACTAGAATCAAAAATAGGTTTAACTTTATCATATTCGTCTAATAATCTTTTAACAAAAGGATTACCTTTTCTAGCACCAAATACTGCTGTAAATGGATATTCTATATCCTCAAATCCAATAAAAGCAGTATTTCCCAAATATTTTTCTAGATTTTCTCTTATTATTATATCTGTATCTAAATATATTCCGCCTTCTTTATAAACAGCATATAGTCTTATATAGTCGCTTACAAAAGCCCATTTTTTTTGCTTATATGCTTCTTTTGTAAATTTTATACTATTAATATCAAAGTTTTCTTCATTCCATTCTTTTATTTCCCAATCTGGCATATATTTTTTCCATGTTTTCATACATCTTTTAATAGCTGCTGGCTTTTCTTTTTTTCCTACCCATACATAATGTATTATTTTTGGTATCATTTTCTCATTCCCTTTCTATAATTTATACTTATATCAATTTAAGTATGTTTTGGGATTATTTTTTTTATCATAACTAAGATTTGTTCTCTTAAAAGAAAACAAGAAATTATTGCAATAATCACAAAAGTTAATGCATTAAACAATGTGCCCAAAGTATAATATACCACAAAAACAACTAGTAACAATAAAGTAAGGTAAAATATTAACTTGAATTCTATATACACATTATATCTGATTTTTAAAAATATTTGTCTTATTATACAATTGACAACAAAACTTATTAATAAGGAAATTGATACTCCCATTAATCCAAAACTATTTATTAACAAATTAACCAATACCACATTAATTATTGCTGAAATTATCACCGAATATAACGTTGTTTTTGAGTTCTTTTCTGCATAAAATTGGGTCCCTAAAAAGCCACTAAACGAACTGAATCCAGAGTACATGTATATTAATGGTAATATTGATAATATACTTAAATAGTTTTCAGCCAACAAATACTTTGCAAATATTTTTGTTAACGGAATTATTAACATAATTGATGACATTATTATTATAAAAAACACCCTAATCCCTTTTTTATAATAACTATTTTTGTTTACTGTTTTTACTAAAGAATATGAGAATTCTTGCCAAGCCATTTGCAAAACACTTATTACAAGAATTATCAAACTAGAAAATTTTGTCGCAATAGCAAACATTCCATTATATTCAATCCCTAAGACTCCTGATATTTTTACTTTTGCATACCCTGTAAATAGCCAAATTGAAATTGTACTTATTGCTATTGGTAATGAAAAAGCAATCATTTTTTTTATTATATCACCTGATATATCACTTTTTTTAATATTCTTTAAAGCTTTTACTTTCCTCTCAATTATTACTATTTGAACAATTGCGCCTACTATGTATGAAATATATAGACCTTCTATGCCTGCATGTAAAACTGTGATGAAAAGTATATTTAATATCAAAGTTATTAAAGTATTTGCAATTCCAGAATACATATAGGTTTTATTTTCTTCAAAAGCCCTTGCAATTGTACCATACAAATAGGTACCTGCAAAGGAAATTGAATATCCTAATATTAAAAACAAATAATTAAATTTAACTATCTTATTTATAATTACCATTAAAATTAATAATATTAAAGTTCCTATTACTGAAACAAAAAAGCCATTTGTAATAATTTTATATTTTTCTTCCTTTTTCTCATAATCATATATAAATCTAAACATTCCATCCCATATTTGGAAAAAAATTATAGGAACTACTAATGAAATTATAGAAATAGTTAAATCATAATATCCATAAGCCTCCGCTTTGATATTATAAGTATAAAGAGGTATAAGAAAAAAAGATAACATTTTTGTTAATACATTACCAATAAAATATATAACAACATTTTTTAAAAATTTATCACTTTTCACTTTTAACTTTCACTCCTATCTATAGCATTAAGTGGACTATCAAATATGTGCCCTACATCTATTAGCCAAATATTTTCTTTCGATAATTTATATATAATTAGCTTTCCAGCTGGTCCAGCAGAAATCAAAACTATTGTTGTTTTTTTATTCTTAACCGCTTCTTTTATATTTGATATTGTTTCTTCCATTTCATCTAATTCATCTTTACTTTTTATTTTTATAAAACTTACTTTTTTCTTGTATGTTTTTTCAAATGCCTTTGCATATTTTTCATTATTATGTACAATAATAAATTCCACGATTTTTTCGTTGTTAAAAATCTTTTCATAAAATTCTTTGTTTTGTTTTGCAAATACAAAAGAATCCCCATATATATTGTTTAACATATCATAATTTTTAATAAAATAACTTCTTGCAAAACTCCAGCACATAAAATATGTATGCTTTTTTAATAATTTTATTGGCTTGCATGTGAAAAAATATTTTGGTAAACAAATTAGAAAATCAGAATTTTCATTATATTCTGTAAGCATACTTTTGAAATCTTCTTTTATTTTTTCATCATATTTTTGGTATGAAACGCCATATCCCTTGAAAAAATTAAATTCTCCATCACCAAATCTAATTATATTTTTTCTGTTTTTAATGATATATTCAACCGTTTGTTTTGCAGAAAAGATTTGTGATTTTGATCCACTAATACCTTCTAAAAAATTAATATATATTTTGATTCTATTAACAATTTTAGTAAATACTCTTTCTTCTTTTGAATTATACCATCTGGGTATATCAAACACATATAATATAAAAGCGGGAAATATAAATAATAAATACAATGTTTTGTTAGTACAATTTTTAAAACTATTTTTCAAATTATTGTTCCATGACCATAAAATATATGATAATATTGTTTTTGACTTAAGCAAAACTCCTTTATTTAACAATAATTCAGTATTCAACGACAATTGGTATCCTTTTTTATTATTTTTAATTAATTGTTTGTATTTTGTTGTATACCCATCATTTAAATATTCCGAAACAGATAAAGCTTTATTTAAAAAATATATATCATATTCTTTAGAAATTGGAGAAAGCATAACATTTTCCGGTACAAATTTTTCTTCTGTTTCTGGATATAAATTATTTTTCAATATTTCTGTTCTATACATTCTACATGTATCTCCTATATATTTGTATTTTCTATATAGTTTATCCTCATTTATTATACCATCTTTAAGATTTATTTCTTTTCCAATAATTTTACCACTTTTGTTTTCTCTTCTTCCAACTACTGCTGCTACTCTATCATTATTTTTTATTTGTTGCCATATATCTAAGAAATTCTTTACAGTATTTAGTTTAAAACAATCATCTGAATCTATAAAAGCAAATAGTTCTGTTTTACACTCTTTTATAGCCCTATTAACAGCTTTATATTTACCACCATTTTCTTGTTTTATATAATTTATTATTATTTTATTTTCTTCTTGCCATTTTTTTATTATAATATCAGTATTATCTGTAGAACCATCATCAATTACTAGCCAAATAAAGTTTTTATTTGATTGATTGCATAAAGATTCATACAATTTTTCTAAACAATGCTTTCTATTATATGTAGGGGTAAATACTGTTAAATTAATGTTTCTATTCTTGCTCATCTTTATTTTCCTCCAATATGTTACTCATTGCCAATGAAATAAATAGATATGGCATAAATAAATTTTCATTTGATGTAAATAGTATATTTTCCATAATTTGTCCATATAATATGCTAATAAATATTAGCAATAAACTTTTTGTTATTATTCCATTTTTTTTCTTTAAAATTGTTGAAACTATTTTTAAAATCATAAATGAATATAATATATATCCGATTATACCAAAAAAGTAAACTACCGAATAATACATATTGTGAGAATACATAAACTTATACATTGAACTTCCTTTTCCAAACCAAAAGTTATTCTTTACTAATTCTTCACATTCAATCCAAAATGAATCTCTTCCAGAGAGTAATGTCTCTTTACCAAAAATAGACATTGATGTATCTGAAATTTCATTAAACAAATTGGTCTGCGAAAACAAATTATACCCCTTTACAAATATTATTGGTAATATAAGTCCAATTATAGCATATGATATTATTTTACTTTTTTTCAGCTTCTTTAGATTAATAAATGTTAATGCAAAAATTGCTATTATTAAAACCATCAAAGAATTTCTGTTTTCTAATAAGAATATTTGATATATTGAAAAAAGTAATAATATTATTGTTAGTTTTTTAGAGGATTTTTTCCCTGCTTTTATAGAAACCAATAAAAACAATATTGACATAAGAGAAAATATGCCAATCGAATTTGGATTCCAACCAGAAAGGATATCTGTATAATTATAAACAATTAAAATAATTAAGCCCATTATACCTGTATACAACATACTTTTTCTTAGCTCTTCTTCTTTAAAAGTTACTTGACTAAATATAGCTATTGAAGATATTGTTAATATACTTATTGACCAGTGTTTGTAATCTTCTCCAAATATAGTTATTAAAAAAGTATATATAATTAGTAGAAAATATGATAAAGTTATTTGAAATGGGATCTTTTTTATTTTTAATAAATATATTATAGGAAATATACATAATAGGATCCCCAAAATGCCTACTTTATTAAACATATTTTTTCCAAATGCAGATTCTCCCACAAAGAATAGGCTAAATAACAATGGCAATATTATTATTTTTATAATACTTTTTAATTTTGATATCAAATCTACTTCTTTAGAAAGCATACTATTTTCTCCTTATATTTCATTGGTATAATACTTTTTAGTTTTAACAAACTTCTATTTTCAACTTTAAAATATTTATTTGCAATGTATTTATATCCTTTTTCATTTAATTCTTTATAAATATCATTTCTATATTCTTTTCTTTGAGTTGGATGATTTAAATTGGTGTTTTTTTCTTTTACAAAATTTATATTTGATTCAACACTTACAAAATCCTCTTTTACTTTTTCATAGAAAGTTTTTCCTTTCTTTGTATTGATTAATATAGCAGAAACACCATTTTTATGCGTAAATTCGACATGATGTTTTTCTACTCCCCAAAAATCTCCTAATGTAATATCTCCTACTCTTTTTTCAGTAGCATACATACAATTGTAACAACTTTGCCTATAAATATATCCATTTAAAAAAGCATAGTAAAAGGTATCTGTTAACGCTGTTTTATTATTATGATTTTTGCCTCCTTTTTTGTAGTGTAATATCATAGGATTTGTATCATTTTTCATTTTATGTCTGAATTTAAAATCTGTTATTTTTCTTCCTTTTCCAATATATTCAATATATTTATCAAATATTTTTTGGCTTGGAACTCCATGGCAAATTAAATCTATAGTTATCAAATTTTCGTAGCTTTTTATTAAATAGTTTTTTAATCCTGCAACCTGACAGGGTGTACCAGAAAACAATACTTTGGTATCATTTTCTAAATCGCATTTTACTTTTGTATATATATCATTTATCTGACTTTGTACATACTTTGAGCCTCTTAATTTTGATAACCCGTCTATAGTTTCAACTCGTATATGCTTTACTTCTAGACTTTCGTTAAAGCAAGCTCCATACACTTTGCCACCTTCATTTATTATTTCTTTTGCAAAAACATAAAACGCACCACCAGAAGAACTATTAATATATTCTTGCTTATTATTGTTTATTACAGCCCAAACTTGTGATGGCTTTTTTAATTCTATATTCTTATTACTAGGGCAAACATTAAAACATTTTTTACAATTTATACATTTTGATTTATCAATTATAGGAAACAAAAAGCCTTCTTTATCTTCTTTTATTGTAATTGCATTATTTTTGCAAATGTTAAAACACGCAAAACAGCCTGTACACTTTTCTTTTAAGCAAATATCCAATTTTAGTCCTCCTCGCCTATACACTTTTTTAAATATTGTTCGGATTGTTCTTTTTCTTTTGATAATATTTCATTAACGATATTATAATCAATATTATTATAATTTATATCTTTTTTATTAGTAACTAGTCTATCTAGTAGTTTAAATTTTTCTAATATTTCTTTTATTCTATTATTGTCTGATTTTAAATTATTTTTATTTTTCATAAATGCATAAAATTGTTTATTCATTATAATACTAAATGCTATTCCATGGAATGAGTCTGTGCATATCAATTTTGCATTATTAACTAAATATATAAATTCTGATGGTCCAATTCCAAAAACACTATCTTTTTCTATTATTTTTAACGAATCAAAATTATATATTGATATTACTTTCATTTTTAGAGTTTTAGCTATTTGCTTAGCTATATTAATATTTCTTTTATTTATACCTAAAAAATATAATAAAACATATTCACCTTTAATATTAACTTTATTAGAAACTTTCAGCCATTCTTCTTTAGTTAATAAAAAGGTGGGGTCTAAAACTAATTCAATTGGTTTATCTACAACTTTTTCTAAAATATCTTTTCCAGATATATCTCTACAAGAAATATATTTAAAATCTTTTAAATATTTTTTAAACATTTTTATATGTTCTGAATTTATTATTTTACTACCTACACTTGGTGCATAACTGCATTTTATTTTTCCAGCTGGGACAAAATTTAACAAATATACTGGTGAATTTGTAGGTATGTTAAAATTCCAAGTTTGATCACTGCCTACAATATAAATGTCATATATTGGTGGATTATTTAGTATCTCTTGAACATTTGTATATTTTTCATCCGATAATTTTATGTTATTGTAAAATTTGTCAAAAGCTTCAATAGAATCTTTTTTACCCTTAATATTTATTTTGCTTGTAATTTGTCTTAATAATTTTATATATATTAATGAGGGCTTTTTAATTATTCTTAGTATTTTATCTTTTAATTTTATTTTGTGTTTTTCTGTTGTATAATTTATAATTTGCACATCACATTTTAAATCTACAAGTTTTTGTTGTAATGCAAAAGCTTGTAACATTGTCCCTTGGTTATAAAATTTATGGTGTGTTACTATTCCAATTTTTTTCATTTTTCACTCCCTAATTTTTTTTTATGAAATTTAAGATATATTTTTTGTGGCAACAATCCTAACAATATAGGTCTTATTGAATATATATAATATCTTTTAGGTATATTTAACATTTTATATCCTATTACTCTTACTCTACATTCATTTATTCTGTTTTGCCAGTTTCTCCTTTTTGCTGCATTAATATCATCTCTCATATAATATAAACATTCTTGAATATTATATCCTATAAAACCTTTCTGATATATTTTAAACCATAGATGATAATCTTCTACTCTCAATAATTTAGAATCAACTGTATATCCATTAACAATATCAAATACTTCTTTTCTTATCATTGAAGCAGCATGACAAAAAGGAGTTCCATGAATAAAATCTAAGTTTTCTGGCTTTTCTTTTACATTGGTTTTTCCCCAAAAGCCATTATCATCAAATACTTGCATATTGCAACTTACAATTGAATATTTTTTATATTGTGAAAGTATTTTTTCTTCTTTTTCAAATCTAGTTGATTCTGAAATATCATCTCCGTCTTGTCTTGCAATATATTCACCGTTTGCTTTTTCTAAACATTTATTTAGAGTATAATTTAATCCCATATTTCTATCATTTTTCAGCAAAATAATTCTTTCTGCATATTTTTTTGCATACTTTTTGGCAATATCATAAGTATTATCTGTTGAGCAATCATCACACATTACTAAATTCCAATTAGTATATGTTTGATTTAATAATGAATCAATACTTTCTTCTAAATATTTAGAACAATTATATATTCCCATTATAACTGTTATTTTAATATTATTCACTTTACTTTCCTTTCGTAATTTTAAGATTTTATACTATATAATATATTTCAATTATATATTCGATTTTCTTAAATATTTTTAACTAGTTACGTTGTAACAATGCATCTCTATCTTTTAAAATATATTCAAATAACTGTTTTGATTCAAATTTTTCACTTGCTAATAGTATAGCTTCTTTACTCATTTCTAATCTCATTTCATCATTTTCAATCATTTTTTTCATGCCTTTAAATAAAGACTCTATATTTGCTTTTTCTACAATTATTCCTGTTTTATCTTTTATCATTGCATCTGTTGGTCCGGGTATATTAGTAACTATTACTGGAATCCCCATTGCTTCTGCTTCAATAACTACGCTAGCAAAACCTTCTCTATAACTAGGTAATACAAAAGCATCCATAGCTGCTAAGTGTTTTTCCACTTCTTTTGTTATTCCACAATATATTACATTTCTATCTTTTATAGACCATTCATATAATTCTTTATCTATTTTATCCATCTTGTCATTATTACCAACTATCATCAAGTTTATATTTTCATACTCTTCTAACAATTTTTTAAACGCTTCTAAGAGTTCATTAAAGCCCTTGTCTTTATCAATTCTTCCTACAAATCCAAATACAAAACATTCTTCATCTATTTTATATTTTTCTCTAATAGCTTTTCTCCACTGCAATTTATTTTTAACATTAAACTTTTCTAAATTCACACCACTTGAACTTCCATTCCATATAACTGAACTTTTCTTTTCATTATACAGTTTTTCTTTATAGCCAAACTCTAAGTTTCCCAAACTGACTGGTTCAATATATGTTGAAAGACTACACACTATTTTTTCGATTAGTTTAAATATTTTTCTTTTTATACCTTTAAATCCAACATAGCGTACTCCCATCTGACAATATAACCTTATTTTAGTTCTAGCTAAAAAAGCTGCAATACTAGAATATAGTGCTGCATTGGGTGTTGAATATTGAACTATATCAAACTTTTCTTTTTTAAATATTGTATATAATTTATAAATACTTTTTATACATGAAAAATCAATACCACGTTTCATTTTTATTGGAATATATCTTATATATTCTGGTAATTGTTTTATTAATTCTTCATCTTTATCACATATCATTGTAATTTCATAATTTCCATTTTCATATAAATATTTAGATACATCTAATAAAAACGCTTTAAATGTTAATGATATAGTTGTCACAAAGCAAATTCTTTTCATAATAGTTTCATCTCTTTTCCATTTTAAAATTCTAATTCATAGCCCTCTTGTGACATATGTGGTAATAATAAAAACATTTTACTATTCATTTTCATAATATTTTTATAATTTTGTACTTATACCAAATTCATTTAATATTATTTTAAAAATAAGATAACAAGATTTAGATAAGGTTGAATTAACTTCGTTATCATTAATACTATTATATACTAATTTAGAGTTCTTTGCAAGAAATTTGTCTAATTTACAATAAAATTGTGAGAGAAATTATTTCCCCCACATATGTTATACACCCCTTAAACGATGAGCTTAAAATTCCAAAAAACACATTATTTTCTTTTAAACTTCCTTATTAAAATGAATCTATTCCTTCTAAAAATATAAATTGATATTATTTACATTCATAGTCTTTTAAACTATATATTTTTTCTAATATATTATTTGAAAACTCAGATAACTTTTCTTTATCTGCTGCAATATCTTTTGTTATAGTTATAGGCTCTCCATATATTATTTTAACATGAGCAAATAGCGGTACATTTTTTGTAATATATACCGGTACAATAGGTACACAAGCTTTATACGCAATATAAAGAGGGCCTACCTTAGCATTACCTTTTTTTGAGGTTTTACCTATTCTTGTTCCTTCAGGAAATATAAGTAATTTTACTTTTTCTTGATTCTTAAATAGATTTATTGAATGAAGTAAACTCCTTACATCTTTTTTTCCTCTATGTATTGGAAATACGCCAAAATAATTAAATATTTTAGCTATAATTTTATTTTTAAAAAGCTCCGCTTTGGCCATTATGTATAAATTGTTTGTTTTTGCATATATCCATGTAGGCTCAAAAATATTAGAATGGTTTGCACATATAATACAACGTGAACAATTTTCTTCTTGTTCTTTATTTATATATTCTACTCTATACAAAAACTTACATAATAATATATTTATCAATCCTTTTACAAACTTTATCATACTATATCTTTCCTTTTTAATAATATTACTACTTGTTCTACAATTGAGTCTACCAAATTTTCTCCTGAATCTATTTGTATAGCATCCGCTGCCTTTTTTATAGGCGCTATAGCTCTTTTAGAATCATCTTTTGCTCTTTTTTCTAAATCTTCTTTTACTTGTTCTATTGAAATTTCCTCATTTTGTTTCTTTAAATCTTGTAGCCTTCTTTTTGCACGCTCATCTATATCGGTTACAAGATATATTTTTAAATCTGCATTTGGAAACACTACTGTGCCTATATCTTGACCATCTAGCACTGTGCTTTGATTACACGCAATATTTCGCTGTAACTCTACCAATCTATTTCTAACTTTAGAATATTTTGCTACTGCAGATGCTGCTTTTGAAACCTCACTTGTACGTATTTTAGAGGTTATATCTTCTTTGTTTAAAGATACGTGTATTTTGGAATTTTCAAATTTAAAATCTATGTTTATTTTATCTATATTTCCATTTACATTTTCCTCATTTATCTCTATCTTATTTTCTAAAAAAAAGTAAGCTACAGCTCTAAACATAGCCCCGGTATCTATATATAATATATCAAGTTTTTTTGATAGAGCTAAGGCTAGTGTAGATTTCCCTGTTGCAGGCTCTCCATCTACAGCAATGACATAATTTTTGTTGGTTTTTCCCACTTTTTTACTCCTCCCTCTTTATTTTCTATTGAAAGTATGATATCATATAGTTATTAATTTGTAAAGTGATTTTAAAAAGAAAGTGGTGAAAATGTTTTGGCAAAAGATTTAGAAATTTTTGATAATAAGCTACTAGTTTTATATGTTCTTGACACATCAGATAAAAAATTATCTATAAATCAAATAGTTGATTTTTTTGAAGAATTTGAAGATATAACATATTTTGATATTTCCATATATATCGAAAGTCTAAGAGCAAGTAATTATATAAAAGAAATTTATGAAGATGAAAATGTTTTCTATGGCATTACAGAATCTGGTGTATTAGCTTTAAAAGAATTAATAGAATTTATACCTGGTGTTAATTTACATACATTAAAAAAAATAGCCAATAGAAACATTAGTAAAATAAAAACAGACTACTCTATTGCCTCAACTGTAAAAATTGTAAGATTATCAGAGTACAAGGTCTCCTGTTATATAAAAGACGGAAATGATGAGTTAGTTAATATCTCAATTTATGCGGGTAATAAAGATCAAGTAAAAAACATTACAAAAAACTGGAATAAAGATGCAGAAAAAATTTATACAACATTACTTGATATGTTAACTAAAGATTAGTTATATATTAAATATATAACTAAATACATACTGTGTAATATGTATTTAAAAGAGAGGATTTGAAAATTATGTTAGATATTAAATATATTAGAGAAAATAGTGAAAATATTAAAAAGGCGGCAAAAGATAAATTAATTACACTAGATGTTGAACAATTATTAAACTTAGATATAACTTTACGTGAATTAAATTTAAAGCTAGATACTCTGAGAGAAAAAAGAAATAAATTATCTTCTAATATACCAACGCTTGCAGCAGATAATAAAAAAGAGACTATTGAACAAGTAAGAAATTTAAAAGAAAATATTAGTGAGCTAGAACAAAAAATAGAACCTTTAAAAAAAGAATATACAAACCTTATGTATCAGGTCCCAGGTGTTCCTTTTGAAGAAGTACCTGTGGGTAAAACTGATGAAGATAATGTTGAGATAAGAAAAGTAGGAAAAATCCCTACCTTTGATTTTGAAATAAAAGATCATGTTGAACTTGCAGAATCTCTTAACCTATTAGATGTTCCAAGAGCTGTAAAAATTGCAGGCTCTCGCTCATACTTTTTGAAAAACGAAGCGCTTCTTCTAGAAATGGCACTATGTAGATACGTTATCGATAAATTAGTAAAAAAAGGATTTACTCCAATGGGTGTTCCAGTTCTTGTTAAAGAGGATGCAATGTATGGTACTAGTTACTTCCCAGGTGGTCGTGACCAAGCATATGCTGTAACTGAAGATGAGCTCTATCTTGTTGGAACATCTGAGGTTCCTATGGTATCTTATCATAGTGGTGAGACTTTTGAAAACGCTACAGCTCTTCCTAAAATGTTTTGTGGATACTCTCAATGTTTTAGAAGAGAAGCTGGAACTTATGGTAAAGATACAAGAGGTCTATATAGAGTTCATCAATTTACAAAAATAGAACAAGTTATCCTATGTGAAGCAGATTATGATAAACAATATGCCCTACATGATTTCTTACTAAATAATGCTGAAGAAATTATGCAAGAATTAAAAATACCATACAGAGTTGTTAAAGTATGTACTGGGGATATGGGAATAGGACAAGTAAGAAAACATGATATTGAGGCTTGGATGCCTAGTCGTGGTAAATATAGTGAGACTCATTCTTGTTCTTCATTTAATGATTTTCAAGCAAGGCGCAGCAATATACGCTACAGAGATGAAAATGGTGAAAGCAAATTTGTATATACTTTAAATAACACAGCTATTGCATCTCCTAGAATACTTATTCCATTACTTGAACTAAACCAAAATATTGATGGAAGTGTAAACATTCCAGAAGTACTTATTCCATATATGAATGGTATGACAAAAATCTCAAAAAAAAATAATAATAAATAATATATAAATGGATAAAAAGATATGGACTACAATAAGCTTTATAGTCCATATTTTATCTTAACAATATTTATATATACTTAAAATCAGAAAGAAGGTATAATAAACATGTTAAAAAATATAACTTTTGAGACTTCTGTTTTCTCTACAGATAAAATATTAAAAACAGATTTAAAACAAATTGTTATGGTTGGTAAATCAAATGTTGGTAAATCTTCATTTATAAATAGTCTAGCTAATCAAAAAAAACTCGCAAAAGTCGGACAAACGCCAGGTAAAACAAAATGCTTAAATTACTATAACGTAAATAAAGAATTCTATATTGTAGACTTACCTGGATATGGATACTCTAAGATGTCTGGAAGTGAAAAAGTAAATACAACAAACCTTATAAATAAATATATTCACAATAACCCACAAATAGCCCATATTTTCTTTTTAGTAGATATAAGACACAAACCTTTAGAAAATGATAGAGTTATGTATGAATGGCTACTTGAACAAAATATTGATTTTACAATCATTGCAACAAAGGCAGATAAAATTGCTAAAACAAAAATACCTAACTACCTACTAGATATAACAAAAGCACTTTTTGCAAAAGAAGAAATTATAGCTATATCTAGTGATAAAAAATTAAATATAGAAAAAATAGAAGAAATTATACAAGAAAAAATAAAATAAAAAGCAAAATAAAATAAGATAAAATAAAACAAAAAATCAAAAAAAGAGAATAAGCTACAATCAAGCTTTATTCTCTTTTTTCTTTTCTTCAATAATCGCTATTAGATTTTCAAAGCTCTTACACTTAAAAAACATAGCAACTATCTTTTCAGATAATTCAGAGGGATTCTTAAAATCACCTTCTTTTATCCAAATCTGCTTTTTAAAAGCACTGTTGTCAAAAAGCCGCCTACTTTCTTCTTCTCTTATATATAATATATACTTATCAATACCTTTTGATGCAAGAAACAGCATTACATCAGATATATTTTTTTTATAAGAGTCAAGCTTAGTGCTAACATTTTGAACCTTTAAGCATTCATCAATTTCATCATAATATATGAAATTAGCAAAGATTGCAGAATATACAGCGCTTTGTACACTTTCTTTTAAAAAACCTTGTACCATAACGAAACTCTCCTCATCTAATTTATTTTGAAGCTCATACTCATTTTCTTGTATTTTACCATAAAACATAAGAAAAAACAAGTTTTTTTGAGTTTATGTCTACTTAC
>JAVXNL010000028.1:0-14263 GCA_036645795.1 Clostridia bacterium | reverse complement strand
GGCTATCTGTGCAACCACCGTTATAAATCGAATCAAGTTCTTTTGCACCATATATCATTTGTAATTTATCATATTCTTTAGTTAATTCTTCTAGTTTGGACTTAGTAGACACTTTTTAACTCCACCTTTCCTTTTTTGTATTGAATTCTTTTAATTTTATAATATATTTTTCTATTGATTCGTCATTAATTTGTTTTGTTTCTATTTTGCAATATTTCATGATTTATACTAGTTGTATATATATGTGCTTTTTGATAAAATCTTCTTTCAGAAAGTCTTATTTCTTCAAGTAAATTCTCATTTTAATGTTTCAATTGTATGCTTTGTCCCTTTTTTTTTCTTACAAAATCATTGTTACTTTCAACTATATTTTATACACAAGATTTATATTATTATACCATTCATATATGTTTTTTTCAACTACCTCTCCTACATTTCAATTTTAAAATACACATTTTTGATATTTGCTCCTAATTAGTCCTATATCATAAAACACGTTTAATAATTCTAATAAATAAAAAATTAACTTTAATTAAAAAGTATATAAACAAAACAAAATCAGTATCAAAACTGATACTGATTTTGTTTTTAATAAATTAAGCTTTATACTCAGCTTTTCCAAATGCAAGCATTGGTAAGAATACACAACCTAGTAAAACTAACCCTACTGCATATCCTGCACCTTTACCGAATTTTTCTGCCAATTTTATATATGTAAGTATTAATACTACAATATTTGCTATTGGTATAAATAAAAGTATTACAAGCCATGGTGACATGCCTACAATTTCAAACATTACCACCATATTATACACTGGTATAAGTGCAGCCCAACCTGGCTTTCCAGCTTTTACAAATATTTTCCATTCAGATACTATGCTAAGTACTGTAAACGCTATTACAAGTATCCAATAAAAAGCTACGATTCCGCTAAAATACGGTGTAGAATGGAGTACCGTATTTCCATATAAATCTGTTGATGCCATATATAAATTCCCCCTTTTCATATATTAGTAACTATATATAAGATACGATAATAAAATATAGTTTCTAATTACTTATATAATAACACAAATAAATACAAACTTCAACAGTTTAGATATAATCTAGACATTTTTTTGCAAATTCAGTATTACTGTTTACCACTTTTATTTGCTCTTAAATTACTTATCTTGATATAGTTTTTTTAATTTCAACTCTATTCTTAGCTTGAAAATATTGAATGTTTGGTGTAAGAAAAGAAAAAAGCCAAAGCAAATTTACTTTACTTTGGGTTTTTATATTTTAACTATTTTTGTATTTTTTCTTTTGGCTTAGCTGCTTTACCAACTCTATCTCTAAGATAGTATAGTTTAGCACGCCTTACTTTACCACATCTTTTCACTTCGATTTTATCAATCTTTGGTGAATGCATAGGAAAAGTTCTTTCAACACCTACACTATTAGATATTTTTCTAACAGTAAATGTTCTGTTAAGACCAGCATTTTGGCATTTTATAACGATACCAGTAAATATTTGAATTCTTTCTCTGTTACCTTCTTTTATTTTTACGTGAACATCAACTGTATCTCCAATGTTAAATTTCTCAATATTTTCTTTCATATTTTCTTGTTCTATTGCTTTTATAATATCCATTTTTAGTTTCCCCTCCTTTTTAGTTACTTTTTGACTATTTTATTTGTTTTTCTTTTATGTGTTATTATTCAAGTTGTCTTTTTGTATATATTGGTCTATAAGTTCAGGTCTATATTTTTTAGTAATTCTAATAGCCTCTTTTTTTCTATATTCAGATATGTTTTTATGATGTCCTGATAGTAATATTTCTGGTACTTGTTTACCTTTATATATAACAGGCTTTGTATACTGTGGATATTCAAGAAGTTTATTTGTATGTGATTCTTCTAAAAGTGATTTACTGTTTATTGTATCTGGTATAAGTCTTATAACTGAATCCATAAGAACTTGAGCTGCAAGTTCTCCTCCAGTTAAAACATAATCACCAATTGATATTTCTATGATATTTTCCTCTTCAATTATTCTTTCATCAATGCCCTCATAATGCCCACAGATAATTATATAATTTGAATCATCCAACGAAATAGACTTGCTTAAACTGTAATTTAATACGCGTCCTCTTGGAGACATATATATTATCTTTATATTTTTATCTTCTAAGCTAAGAATTGATTTTGCTGCATCTATTGCACTTCCGAAGCGGTTCACAGGACATTACCATTCCACTTCCTCCACCAAATGGTGGAAAATCTACTCTTCTATGTTTATCTTGTGTAAAATCTCTAATATCTAAAATTTCAATTGAGACAATACCTTTGTCTATTGCTCTTTTTACAATACTCGTACTTACAAAAGCTTCGAACATATTCTTAAATAATGTAAGTATAACAATTTTTTTCATATTAAACCATCCATAATTTCTACATACATTTTATTTGCTTTTATATCCACTTTTTTTACTACTTGCTTTATAGCGGGTAAATATATTTTACCAAATTTTGTACTATCAACTTCATATACATCATTTGCTCCAGTTGGCATTACATATGTGATTTTACCTATATGATTTTCTTGCATATCTAGAACTTCAATCCCTATCAAATCCTCTACATAAAACGTATCCTCTTCTAATTTGTCTGAAGATATTTTAGGAATGTATATATATTTGTTTTTTAACGCTTCTGCTTTTTTTATAGTATCTATCCCACTAAGTTTTACAACTAGCATACCTTTATGTATTTTACAAGAATTTATTTTTATTTCTTCTTCTAATTCACTATCAAAAAATATTTTTTTCAGAGCTATTAGATTATCTATATCATCGGTATATGGATATATTTTAACCTCACCTTTTATACCATGAACATTTACAATTTGGCCTATTAATATACTACTCATTTTGAACCTTTATCTCCTCAACATCTACTGAGACTTTTTTTGAATCTCTCATTGCATAAGCATATATAAGTTCTCTTACTGCGCGTATTATCCTGCCTTCTTTACCTATAACTCTTCCCATATCTTCTTTTGCAACTTTTAATTTTAGTATAAGCTTTTCTTCAGTTTCTACTTCTAAAACTTCTACTTTTTCTGGATATTGTACAAGTTTTTTTATAATGTATTCCAATAATTCTTTATACACTTTTTGTACCTCCTATATTTCCAATCCTGCTTTTTTTATAAGCGCTGCTGCTGTATCTGTAGGCTTTGCACCTTTTTTTATCCACTCAGATACCTTTTCTGTATCAATTTTTATTTCAGCTGGTTCAACCATAGGATTGTATGTTCCAACTTTTTCTATAAACCTACCATCAGCAGGGTATCTTGAATCTGCTACAACGACTGTATAATATGGAGCCTTTTTAGCACCATCACGTCTTAATCTAATCTTTACCATTAATTGTCACCTCCTTACAATGTATACATTTTTATATACTTTTTATCATATTTTTATAATTTATTTAAAGTTTTTTGGTAAATTAAATTTACCAAGTCCTTTTTTATTCATCATAGATTTCATCATTTTTTGCATTTGTTCAAATTGATTCATAAATCTATTTATATCCTCTACTTTATTCCCACTTCCGTTTGCAATTCTCTTTCTTCTTGATGCATTTAATATTTTAGGGTTTCTTCTTTCTTGTTTTGTCATAGAAGTAATTATTGCATCAATTCTATATATTTGCTTTTCATCTATTTCAGCGTCGCGAAGTTCTTTTGGTACACCAGGTAACATTGTAAGTATTTGTTTAAATGAACCCATTTTCCTTATTTTACTCATATAGTCTAAATAATCATCTAGTGTAAATTCACTTTTTTTAATTTTCTTTTCTAAATCTATTGCTTGAGTTTGATCAAATGCAGCTTCCGCTTTGTCTATTATAGATAAAACATCTCCCATACCAAGTATACGTGATGCTATTCTATCTGGATAAAATGGTTCTAAGTCGCTTAATTTTTCACCTACAGATGCAAACTTTATTGGTTTATTAGTTATTTTTTTTACTGAAAGCGCTGCACCACCTCTCGAATCAGAATCTAGTTTTGACATTGTTATTGAATCAATTCCGTATTTTTTCATTAAATACCGAAGCAACATTTACAGCTTCTTGACCGGTCATTGCATCAACTACAAGCATTATTTCATGAGGTCTTACTGCTTTTTTTAGTTCAACTAACTCATTCATAAGAACTTCATCTAGTTGTAAGCGCCCTGCTGTATCAATTATTACTACATCACATAATTTAGATGCTGCAACTTTTAAACCGTTTTTTGCTATATCTACTACATCTTTTGAGCTTTTTTGACTATATACTTCTACATTTAGACTATTGCCAAGTGTCTCTAACTGATTTATCGCTGCTGGTCTATACACATCACATGCAATCATAAAAGGTTTTTTTCCTTGCTTTCTTAAATAATTACTAAGCTTTCCACAAAGAGTCGTTTTTCCACTACCTTGAAGTCCAACAAGCATTATTATTGTAGGAGGATTAGCAGAAAAGTTTAATTTAGATTCAAAATCTCCAAGTAATGCTTTTAGTTCTTCATTTACTATTTTTACTATTTGCTGACCTGGCGTCAAACTTGTCATTACATCTTCACCTAAAGCTTTTTCTTTAATAGCCGCAATAAAATCTTTTACCACTTTATAATTAACATCTGCTTCAAGTAAAGCTAATTTTACTTCGCGGAGCATTGCTGTTAATTCTTTTTCAGTAATCCTCGTCTCTCCTTTTATTTTTTTCACAATGTTTTGTAATTTATCTGATAAATTTTCAAACATACTATACCATCCTCACTTTACTTTTTTAATAGCACTATTATTTGTTCTTTTTCTTTATTTAAATCTTTACTATTCTCACATAATTTTAGTACTTTATCTACCTTCTTTTGCAGATAATGCATATTGATGTTTTTTTCGAAATTTTCCAACATATGCTTACTTGTTTTAATACTGTCCCTTACTGCTTGATAAGATATGTTTTTATTTTCTGCTATTTCACGCAAAGACAAATTATATAAATAGTATTCTTGAAAAATAGCTTGTTGCTTGGGTGTTAGTAAAGTACCATATATATCAAAAAGTAATGTAATTTCTATATTTTCTTCCATTTTCCACCTCAAAAAAGCAAAACAATAGTGTAAAGTATTTTTACTTTACACTATTATATACTAGTTTTCCTATCTTGTCAAGAAAAACTAGTATTTTTCACTACATTTTCGTACCCTTTGTTTACCATATCATAAAATTCTTACCAAAACACTTCTACATTTTATTTGGGCACTCAATTCCTAGTATGCTCAGTCCATTTTTTAAAACTATAGATGTTGCATAAACCAAAATACATCTAACTTGTTTTAAACTTTCCTCTTCTTCTATTACCATACAATCATTATAAAATTTAGAGAAAAGTGATGCAATATCCACTATATATCTAGTAAGAATAGATGGTTCATATTCATTTGCTGCAGTTTTAATTATTTCTGGAAATTTCTCTATCTTCTTTATTAGTTCTATTTCACATTCATTTGAAAGCATCCCATAATCTATATTTTGTGATTTTATTTTTGATATATCAAAGTTTGCTTTTTTTAATATACTCTGCGTTCTAACGTATGTATATTGTACATACGGACCGGTTTCTCCATCAAACTTTAATGTATCATCTAAGTCAAATATAATATCTTTTAACTTAGTTGATTTTAAATAGTTAAATATAAGAGCTCCTATACCAACTTGTTTTGATACAATTTCTTTATTTTCCAAATTGCTATTTTTTGCCTCTATTATCTGACTAGCTTTTTGTACAGCATCTTTTATTAAGTCTTCTATATATACTACATTGCCATCTCTTGAAGACATTTTTCCTGTTTTTAGCTTTACTAACCCATATGGCACATGTACTAATCCTTTTTGATATTTTTCATCCACTAAATATTTTGCAGCTTCAAAAACTTGTTTAAAATGTAGTATTTGCTCTGAACCAGTTACATATATTGCCTTTGTAAAATTATAAGTCCTGGCTCTATATAAAATAGCAGCTAAATCACGTGTTGCATAAATTGTTGAGCCGTTAGATTTTAATACAATACATGGCGGCATATTTTCTCCAACATTTACAACTTGTGCTCCTTGAGATTCAATTAACACACCTTTTTCTTTTAAGATGTCTACTACTTCACCCATTTTGTCATTATAAAAAGCTTCTCCATTATATGAATCAAATTTATACCCTAGCATATCATATATTCTGTTATATTCTTTTAAAGATACTTCTCTAAAATATTCCCATTTTTTGTATAACTCCTTATCTCCTTGTTCCAGTTTTTTAAAATTTTCTCTTGCAATATCCATTACTTTTTCATCTTCTTTTGCAAGAGTACTAATTCTTGCATAAATATCTGCGAGTGCATTTATTGGTGACTTTTCAAAATCATATTCATCTTTAAATCTATTATACCCCTCTATTATTAAGCCAAACTGTCTTCCCCAATCACCTATATAATTTATTCCTATACAATTATATCCAAGCTTTTGGTACAATTTATACATTGCTCCACCAAGCACTGTATTTCTAAAATGACCTAAGTGAAAAGGTTTTGCTATATTAGGTGATGAATAATCAAATACAATAGTCTTATTGTTTCCTTCATTTGAAGCACCATAATTTTCTTTTTCATGAAAAACTTTATCTAATACCTTTCCCACTATATTTTGTGAGTTTAAATAAAAATTTAAGAATCCATTTATAGCTTCTACTTTAGATATATTTTCATCTACTTGCATTTTTTCTAAAATATATTTTGCAATATTTGCTGGAGAGTTTTTCATTACTTTAGCAAGACTAAAACATGGATAAGAAAAATCTCCATTTTTATTATCCTTTGGCTGTTCTATCTTATCAAATATTTCACCTGCACTTATTGATTGTATATCTAATATATCTAATATATCTTTTGCTATTTTTTGTTTAATTTCTTCCATGTTTTGTATCTCCTTATTTATATTTATTTTAATTCACACATATTTTTATACATATGGGTTCTTTGCAAATTCTTCAATAACCTCATATATTTTTTCTTTTTGATCATCTGTTGCAACTATATTTCTTACATTTTCGAAGCATTTCAAACATTTATATAATATAACTTGCCCTTTTTTGCCTGTAGTATATATATTTATAGGTTTTAGTAGTCCACCACATTTGTTTTTTCTATCTCCAGGAGTTATATCAACATGCATAGAGTATAGGCAATGATTGCAGTGATCTCTTGATGTATACTTAAGTTTTTCAACTTTTTGCCCACAATTTTTACATATAAAACCATTATCATTTTTCACAAACACATTTAACGCTCCTTACTTTTTCTTTATCTTTTACCTTTTAAAACAGCCTTCACCAATAAATTCTCTAACTATAGAATCAATCGGTATGTTTTCTGTAGACATTGATAAGAAATTATTTAAATATTCATATAATCTTCTTGCTTCGGCATAATAAATACTTGACTTTGGCACTTGCAACAAAAGTGGTTGTGCAAAACTTTTTATCACACATGGCTCATAAATAAGGCTTGAATTATATATTGAATCAACTCCATTTACAAAAGGAAATATATATCTTTCCTCTCCAAGCTTTACATTATTCCATAAATCAAAAGTCTTTTCAACACTATTTCCACGTGTTGTATAGTCTCTTACCATTCTTCTTAAAAGTCTTGTATCTGATGAAGATATCTTTGTATACCCATCTACATTTAGAGTTGCAATAGGTGCAATATATATTTTAAATTTATTTTCATCTGGGGTATACTCTGTAAGTATAGGGTTTAATGCATGTATTCCTTCTACTATCAATATATCTTTTTCTTTTAATTTTAAATAATTTCCATTAAAGTTTTTATGCCCCACTTTAAAATCAAAATCTGGTAATTCTACAGTTTTACCATCTATTAATTCTTTCATATGTGTATTAAATAGAGATACGTCTAATGCTTCTACACATTCAAAATTATATTTTCCATCTTCTCCGAGTGGAGTTTTTTCTCTTTCCACAAAATAGTTATCCATTGTTAAAGTTATTGGATTATATCCAGTAAGTTTTAATTGTACTCCCAGCTTTTGTGCAAATGTTGTTTTACCAGAAGATGATGGACCTGCTATAAGAATCATTTTAGTATTTTTTTTCTTTTGAACTTTTAAAGCAAGTTCTACAAGTCCTCTTTGCTGTACAGCTTCTGAGACTTGTATTACTTCATCTATTTCGTTTTTCAATACAAAGCGATTTAGATCTCCTATATTGCTTATACCTATAACATCATTTAATTTATCAAAAGAAATAAATGTCTCATATAGTCTATTATCTTTTATTTCTTTTTTTACATTCATATTTACATCTGGTATTATTAAAATCAAGCCATCTTTATATGGCAGCAAATCAAACTTTTGTATATATGAAGTATTGGGAGCCATTTCACCATAAAAATAGTTATACATACCGTCACAAAAGTACATAGATATATATGACCTTAATTTACTATCTAAATTTTGTAGTTTTTCTTTATTATTTGATGCTTCATAAAGAACATTGGCTTCTTCTAACGGAACAATTCTTTTTTTTATTGGAAGCTCATTTTTAATATATTCCATCATTTTTCTTTTTATATCATTTACTTTATTTTCATTTATTTCAATATTTCTTATAACAAAATACTGGTCCCTATTTATAGTTGATATAAACTCAACATCTGCATCCGAGTATAGTGTTGTAAGAGACATATATAAAATCATTTTTAAAGTCCTTGCATATATTCTATATCCTTCTGGGCTGTCATATTTTATATATACTATATCTGAGTCTTTCACAAGCTCATACGTATACGGCCTTATTTCATTATTTATAGTAAATGCAAGTATTTCATGTAAATCATTTTCTACTAATTTTACCGCATCTTCAATTGTCGTTTTATATGGAACTTCTACTTGTCTTCCATCTTCAAATTTCACTTTTAAATTGTTATTCATAAATCATTCTCCTTAGTTTATTATGTACATATTTTTTATGTTTTTATCTTAATTCCCAATTTTTTTTAAAAATATATACGATGAAAACCTATCATCGTATATATTCTATCATAAACATATATTTTTTTCTACTTCTTTTTAACATTTTCTAAAAAAACCTTAACAAATTCTTCATTTGATTTTGTCTTTTTTATAATATTTAGTATCTTTTCTACTAATTCTAAATTAGACATTAGAGAATTGTTTGTTCCTATTAATCTACGTATATATGTACTGCATTCTAATTCTTTTGGACTAAATAGTAATTCTTCTCTTCTTGTTCCTGTTTTATATATATCTATTGCAGGATAAACTCTTCTTTCTGCAAGTTTCCTATCTAAGTGTACTTCCATATTCCCAGTACCTTTAAATTCTTCAAATATAATATCATCCATTCTACTTCCTGTTTCTGCAAGTACAGTGGCAAGTATTGTTAAACTACCGCCATTTTCAATATTTCTTGCTGCTCCAAAAAACTTTTTAGGAAAATGTAAACATGCAGGATCTAGACCTCCAGATAGAGTTCTACCGCTAGGATCTACCTCTAAATTATTTGCACGTGTAAGTCTTGTTAGACTATCTAGCAATATAACAACATCCTTATTTTGTTCTACTAATCTTTTTGCCCTCTCTAAAACCATTTTTGAAACTTTTACATGATGCTCTGGAGATTCATCAAATGTTGAATGAATAACTTCAGCATCTATAGAACGTTCAATATCTGTTACTTCTTCAGGTCTTTCATCAATAAGCAATACCATAAGAATAACTTCTGGATTATTTTTAAGAATTCCATTTGCAACTTGCTTTAAAAGTGTAGTTTTACCAGTTTTAGGCTGTGCTACTATAAGGCCACGTTGACCTTTACCAATTGGAGATAATATATCTATAAGCCTTGTTGCATATTCTTTTTGACTAGTCTGAAGTATCAATCTTTTTGTAGGATAGATTGGTATTAAAGTCTCAAATGCTCTTCTTTTTAATGCAACTTCTACTCTATCATCATTTATAGTATCAACATATATAAGAGATGGGAATTTGTTTTGTGGTTCTGTAGTAAATCTTGCTATTCCTTTTAACTTGTCTCCTGTTGATAATCTAAATCTTCTTATTTGTACTAAAGATACATATATATCTTTATTTCCAGGCAAATAATTATCACTCCTTAAAAAGCCATATCCATCTGGCAATACTTCAAGTATTCCTTCTGCTATATAATCTGTTTCAGGATTTTCTATTTGTATATCTCCTTTTTCTTCTAACTTATCACTACCTTCTAATTTTTTTATAAGCTCTTCTACTAAATATTCTTTTTTTAACCTTTCGTATCCATCAATACTTAAATCTTGAGCTATTGTTCTAAGCTCTGTAAGTGTTGACTTTTTTAAACTTTCTTTAGTGTACATTTCATCTACTCCTTTCAAACTCAAATAAATATGTGAATCTAATATATTTATGGAGTTTTTTCATTTTTCTTTTTTTAATCTTTTAAACTTTATTATTTTTATCTATCTTAATTATACCACACTATAAAGTAAAAACAAACACAGATTCCAAAAAAAGTGCTTTTCTAACATTCTTCTACAAAATTAGTGCTTTTTTTCACATTATACCTTTCAAAATTAATCAATATATAACTGTTTTTTGAAATTCATCATATATATTTTTTATTGCTTTTTTTATTATTGGGAAATCTTTATTGAAATAACTCTCTCGACCATTATTATTTGAACAAAAAAATAAGTATACTAAAAAGAAATACACTTATTGGTGGAAGAAGATGGATTCGAACCATCGTAAGCATACGCTAACAGATTTACAGTCTGCCTCCTTTAGCCACTCGGACATTCTTCCATATATAAAAAAGTGGTGGGCCTTCAGAGATTCGAACTCCGGACCACCCGGTTATGAGCCGGGTGCTCTAACCAGCTGAGCTAAAGGCCCACTCTCGTGGAACATTTATATTATAATAAATAATATGGTAAATGTCAAGTACTTTTGTAAAAAATTATTTATTTATTTATTTTATTTGTATTTATATTTTGCTATATATCTTGATACTCAAGGCTTTAAAGCACTAAACAGCAAATATATAACTTTAACATTTTTAAAAGATATTAACTATTTTTTTAAAAAACTATCTACCTTCAAATGCCTTTTTCTATTTTCAAAGAAAAATGAAACTTTTGTTTGACAAACATTATCTTATATGTTATAATTTTAAAAACAAAGGTTTGAAAGGGGAATTTTATTATGAATGGAACAAGTTTAAATGCACAAGAAGAAAGAGTTCTAAATTATATCAAAGAACAAATTAGAGGTACAGGTTATCCACCTTCAGTAAGGGAAATATGTGCAGCCCTAAATTTTAAATCTACCTCTTCTGCTCACCAATATATTAGTAGACTTGCAGAAAAAGGTTATATATCTAAAATGGATTTGAAAACTAGAGCTATTAAAGTTATGGGAACAGAATCAACTATTGCGCTACCTATAGTTGGCAAAGTAGCTGCAGGAGAACCCATTCTTGCACAAGAAAATATTGAAGATTATTTTTCTATTGGCGAGAGTTTCTTTAATAAAGACTCGTTAAAAAATGATAACTTTGTATTAAAAGTACAAGGACAAAGCATGATAAATGTAGGAATAAATGATGGTGATTATATAATAGTATCAAAACAATCTACCGCTAAAAATGGACAAATTATAGTAGCTATGATTGATGGCGATGCTACAGTAAAAACTTTTTATAAAGAAAAAGACTATATAAGATTACAACCAGAAAATGATACTATGGAACCAATCATTTCTAATAGAGTTGAAGTTGTTGGGAAAGTTGTTGGACTATTTAGAAGATTTTAATATCGCCTAATTAAATATATAAAAAATTAAGAACTGAGTGCACAGTTCTTTTTTTGTTAAAGTGTAGATTAATAAAAAAATGTGTTGAACATATTGTTGAATTAAAACATATTATGTAATAGTCGGGGGTGTTTTAATGAAACTTGAAAATATTAAAATCGGACTAGGTATAACCGGCTCTTTTTGTAATTTTAGCGAAGTTAAAAATGTCATAGAAGAATTTATAGATGAAGGAGCAAATGTATTTCCAATTATATCAGATACTGTAAAAAAGTTTGATACAAGATTTTATCGCGCAAATGATTTTTTAAAGATGCTATCCGATAGCACAGGAAATAATATATTTGACTCTATTGTAGTAACCGAACCAATAGGTCCTAAATGTCTTGTTGATGTTATAGTTATTTGTCCGTGTACGGGTAACAGTTTAGCAAAACTTGCAAATGGTATTACAGATACGCCTGTACTTATGGCAACAAAAAGCCATTTAAGAAATAACAAGCCTGTTATTTTAGGTATATCTACAAATGATGGACTTGGGGTAAGTGCTTTAAATATTGCAAAACTACTTAACACAAAAAATATTTTTTTTATACCATTTAGACAAGATGACTACATATCAAAACCTAAATCTCTTGTTCTTAACTATGACTATGTTGTAGATACTGTAGTAGATGCTATGAAAGCAAAACAAATCCAGCCTATTATATCCAGAAACGAGTAAGATTAGTCCTATATTTTCAAAAATACTTACAAATAAGTATTTAGAAAATATAGGACTTTTTAATGTTTTTCAACCTAATTACTGTTCATTTTAAGCAGACCAAAAATAAAGCCTTGAAATTAATCAAGGCTTTATTATTTTTTGTGTGTCTATCACTTTTAAAAACTTACCTTTTTTGAAGGAAGTTTCATCTGCAATTTTTAAAAAATCTTTAAAATCAGATTTTTTGTTTTTTAATTTAAATATACCATATATCGCTATAACATAAGCAAGACCTGGTATGTTATCTTGTATTCCACCAATATGAATATAGTGATCATCGTTATAATACCAAGAATCTAATACCGGTAATGCTATTTTTCCTTTATTTTCTATTAGCCTTAATTCTTCTAACTTCAAACAAAAACATTTAAAGTTAGTATCTACTAATGAATCTAATTTTTTATTCTTAATATTTGGAAAAATGCTTTCTAGATAATGTTGCTTATCTATTTTTTTATCAAATATTTGCTTTAGCACGATAAAATTACTGTCAATAACATTATTGTAATATTCCGTGAAATTTTCTTGATACATATATCTATCTATATATGTTATGTCTTTTTTACTAGAACCTACAATTTTCAAATTATTCTTTTGATACTTCTCCCAAACTGATTTTGTTGAGGTAGATGTATAAGGCAAATTGCAAACTATTATATCAAAGTCCATTCCATAATTATTTACATCATCTATTACAACATTTAAAACAGATGCAACTTGTTCTCCGTATGTTCCATCATCAATTTTGGGTACATTATATATCCAAAACTTAGCATCTTTTAAAAACCCTGCTGTCTGTGAAAACAATCTTGCTTCCAACTCTTGTTTATAACAACCTCCACTTTCTTCTGTATCATAATAGTCAACTTTTGATTGTACCATCAAATCTTTTTCGTCGATATTTTTATTTGTATCAATTATTGCTATATTTAAGCCCTCTCCATTTCCATACTGTTTAGAAAATTTTTCATAATTATCCTTCCATATCGAAAGTGATTTATTTTTTTTCGTATTATCTTCTCCACAAAATATCGTTTCATCATTAAACGATATCGATTCTAAAGGAATATTTAATTTTATTCCATTCAAATCATTTTCTTTTGAAAATTTAACGAAATTAAAATTTGAAAATCCATACTTTGAACGAAAACTTCCTTTTCTAAATCCAAACATAATTTCTGCGACAACTATTAATGTTTTATTTTTAGAAATATACCGTAGTAATCTTTTTTCCATATCAAGCAACAAATCCATATTGTTTCTCCTTTTTAATTTATTTAACTCTACATTACAAGAGTTATTATTTACATAAGCTGTGTGCCATTATACCATACTAATTGGCGAGTTGTCAAGTCAAAGTCTATATCTATTATATTATATATATGACTGTTCGTTACTGTTTACTATTTTAAAAAAATTATTATTTGTAAAATACAATAAATACATAATTTAAAATTATTGTTATACACTATATTTTCTAACCGCTTGTGAGGGGTATTTTACGAATTCCATATACTAAAACACTTAAAAGTGTTTATCGTATATTCCAGC
>JAVXNL010000027.1:0-14630 GCA_036645795.1 Clostridia bacterium | reverse complement strand
TCATATATCAACCTCTTATGATCGCCTCTATAGAAATGTAGAGGGATCTTTTTTTTGCTTTTTAGTATTTTAAATTGCAAATTGTTATATTAGATGATATAATAATCAGTGTAGGAAGGGGAGTTATATGAGGAATTTTATAAGAGGCTTTAAGATGTTTTGGGTATTTTTTGTAGTTATAGTATTAGTTGTTACAATTATAGCAATAATGCCACCAGCTGTTAATATAAGCCCTGCAGGTGGAAGCGTACAAGAACGTGCATGTATATTAAAAAAGCAAGATACTATATCAATATCTATTGAACATAAAAAATATAATCTTGAAAAATATCATAAATATAACTGCTACTGGGATAACAATAAAAACTATTCTAAAATTGAAAATAATGGTGAAGGTACAAAGCCAACTATAATTACCGTACCTTTAACTTCAGGTATACATAAACTTACAGTTATAAAATCATTTTTAGGTATAAAAGAGGTATATTACTATGAAATCAAATAATACTTTTAAAATATTATTTGTATATAAGTTTAAAAAGAACAAATGTGTATCTGCTTAAATATATTATCTATAAATATTATATTTAAATTAAGTAATAATTTCTTCAATACTATTATATAAAGTAATGTTACTTAATCATTTTTTAAAACCTTACGATAATAACAATAAAAGGTATACATGGTTTATAAACAAAATAATATAGATAAAAAAGAAGTAAGAGAGCATTGTATAAAAAGTATATTTATTGAAAAGTAATAATTTTTAAAAGTATAATGGACGGAATAGATTTAAGGTGAGCTGTTTTGAAAAATAACTAATTGCGCAAAATGATAATTTTGTTACTTTGAGGTGAGGATTTTCTTGACATATAATAAAGTATATGATATTATAGTTATATATTAAAACTTATTTATATTAAGATGTTTTTTGAAATTATTATAACTTTTTTTAATCTTTTTTCAAAAATTATCTGAAATATTTCTAGCTTTTAATAATTCTATATAATTGTTGGCTTAGCAACATTTTAGCTATTTTTCTAGGTATGTAACTATACTACTTAGTTAATAAAAACGCCTTAAAATCGATTTTTGGGCGTCACTTTTGGAGGTGTTAGAGAGTGTTTGAAGACATACCTTTTTATGTACAAGATTTTCTTTTATATATGGAAAATATAAAAAATAGATCTAGAAATACAATAAAAGAATATTATTATGATTTGAGACATGCTTTTAGATATTTTAAAAAGCAAAAGCAAAAATTAGAAACAGACCTTGAAGAAATTGATATTAAAGATGTAGATTTAGAATTTATTAAACAAATCACATTAAATGATTTATATAAATATTTAGGATTTTTATCATCAGTATATTTAGATAAACCCGCAACTCGAGCAAGAAAAGTTGCATCATTAAAATCTTTTTTTAATTATTTATGCTTTAAGCAAAAGGTCTTAGAAGTAAATCCTACGGTTGAGTTAGAGACTCCAAAACTTGGAAAACGAATTCCTAAATATCTATCTTTAGATGAGAGCGTCTCCCTACTCCACTCTGTTACTGGGAAATTTGAAAAAAGAGATCTTGCTATTCTTACACTTTTTTTAAATTGCGGACTACGTCTATCTGAACTTATAAATATAAACATAAATAGTATTAGGGACAATATACTAACCGTGATTGGTAAAGGCGATAAGGAACGCGATATATATTTAAATAAGGCTTGCCAAGATGCAATAGCTAGTTATATTGCCGTAAGGCCAAAAGATCGTTTAAAGGATAAGGACGCTATGTTTATTAGTAGTAGAGGAACAAGAATTTCTAAAAGAACGGTAGAATCTATGGTAAAGAAATATATTATATCCTCAGGTCTTGATCCAAATAAATATTCGCCACATAAATTAAGACATACTGCTGCGACTTTAATGCATAAATACGGAGGTGTAGATATACGTTCATTACAACAAATACTTCGGTCATGAAAGTATCTCTACAACTGAAATATATACACATATTGATGATGAACAAATAAAAGAGGCCTTAGAGCATAATCCTCTTAATAATCTATAACAAATCAGATATTAGAAAGTGTATATGTTATACTCTTTCTAATATCTGTATTATTTAGTAAATTGGTACGCTAAGTACTTGTCCTTCATATATTTGACTGGAAGTTAAACTATTTAATTCTTTTATTTCAATTACAATATTTTGTATATTTAAATTTTTTTCTTTGTTTTTATAACATATACCATCTGCAATATTCCATATAGTATCGGAGCCTTGTACTTGTATTTCATAAACATTACTTTGCTTTTTTCCAATATTAAAAGAAGTACATATTCCAAATATTGATAATGCAACAAATAGTATAAATATATTGTTTGTTATTTTTTTAAAATTTAATGTGTATTTTTTATTATTCCTTATTCTTTTTTTATTTTGAAAATCACCTTTAATTTTTTTCATATAACCACTCCTCATAAACAACTGTTCTTTGTTTATGAGTATATTATAATATATAAACTAATGTTTGTCAAGCATATTAATCAAATAAAGTGAATAAATGTTCATTTTAATAATGTGTTTTATTTATCACTATATTATAATCGATTTTATGTTTGATATAACACTATCATAGCACTCACTATCTATGTCAATAGATAGTTCTATAAATTCTTTGTAGTCTATGCTTTTTAAAATAACAGTATTATTTTTTGCTAGATTTTCTAGTAATGTTTTTAGTTTATCATATTTCGGATAAGTTATTTTAATAAAAAAATTGGTATAAGTTTTCAAAAGTATTTTTTTTTGAGAATGTAATACCATTTTAGTAGTATTTAAGTATGCTCTAGATAAAGGGCCTGTTCCAAGGAGTATACCACCAAAATAACGTACAATAACAATACATACATTAGTTATTCGCTCTTTCGTTAAAAGCTTGTAGATAGCTTTTGTGCCTGTTCCTCTTGGCTCTCCATTATCACTATATTGTATAATTTCATTTTTTCCATTAAGCAAAGAATATATATATACAATATGTCTTGCATCTTTGTGATCTTTGCGTATCTTTTCAATATAGCAAGTAGCCTCTTTTGGAGATGAGATAGTAAATACATATGATATAAATTTTGATTTTTTCTCTATTAGCATACTGCTTCCGTATTTCACCATAAATCGAGTTATAGTTATTTTCTTTACTTTTCAAATAATAATATTTCATATATTTTTATCTCCTTTATTTAAATATTAATTAGATAAATAAAAATGGCCTGTATTTTTTTACAGGTCACTTTAGTTATAGAAATTATTTCTTGAGTTCATACAAAGGTTCAACATTTTTATCTATAACATCTTTTGTTATAGTACATTTTATAATATTTTTATTTGATGGCACTTCATACATTGCATCAAGCATTACATTTTCAAGTATAGATCTAAGACCTCTAGCACCAGTTTTTCTTTCTATAGCTTGTTCTACTACTACGTCTAATGCATTATTATCTAGCACTAATTCTACATCATCCATTTTAAATAATTTTTTATATTGTTTAATTAGAGAATTTTTAGGTCTTGATAGTATTTCACGTAGAGCTTCTTTACTAAGTTGATTTAGATTTGTTATAATAGGAAGTCTACCTACAAGTTCGGGTATTAATCCAAATTTTACAATATCATGAGGTTGTACTTCTGCAAATACTTTTCCAATATCTATATCTTTTTTTGATTCTATTGGAGCTCCAAATCCCATAGTTTTTGTTTCAATTCTTGCCTGTACTATCTTTTCAAGTCCATCGAAAGCTCCACCACATATAAATAAAATATTAGAAGTATCGATTTTTATAAATTCTTGTTGCGGATGCTTTCTTCCACCTTGTGGTGGTACGTTTGCAACAGTTCCTTCAATTATTTTAAGAAGTGCTTGTTGAACTCCTTCACCACTTACATCTCTTGTTATTGATGCATTTTCAGATTTTCGTGCTATTTTATCAAGTTCATCAATATATATAATACCTTTTTCAGCTTTTGATATATCAAAATCAGCAGCTTGTATTAATCTTAAAAGTATATTTTCGACATCTTCTCCAACATAACCTGCTTCTGTAAGTGTAGTTGCATCAGCTATTGCAAAAGGAACGTGTAATATTTTTGCAAGTGTTTGAGCAAGTAATGTTTTACCGCATCCTGTAGGTCCTAAAAGTAGTATATTACTTTTTTGAATTTCTACATCATCTAACTTATCCATATTTTTAATTCTTTTGTAATGATTATATACAGCAACAGCTAAAACTTTTTTTGCATTATTTTGACCGATTACATATTCATCAAGAACTCTCTTTATATTTTCAGGAGAAGGTAAGTCAGTTGTAGAAAGTAATTCTTTAGAACCAGTCTTACTATCGGCTTCCGGACTTAAATCCTCATCCATTATAATTCTATGACACATTTCAACGCATTCATCACATATCATTATACCATCGGGACCCTCTATTAATTTATTAACTTCTTGTCTGAGCCTGCCACAAAATGAACAAAAAATCAAATCATTGATTAGTTCATAAGTGTCACTATCCCCTTTTTTTCCTTTTTTACCCATATGCTTTTATTTCTCCTTAATAATACTATTTATGTTAGTCATTATTTCATCAACTAATCCATACTCTTTTGCCTGAGAAGCAGTTAAAAAATTATCTCTATCAGTATCTTTTTCTACTTGTGCTATAGTTTGACCTGTTACTTCACTAAGTATTTTATTTAATTTTGCTTTTTCTTTTAATATATAATCAGTGTGTATTTTTATATCACTAGCTTGACCTTGTGCTCCACC
This sequence comes from Clostridia bacterium, assembly GCA_036645795.1. Taxonomy (GTDB): domain Bacteria; phylum Bacillota; class Clostridia; order TANB77; family CAG-465; genus CAG-465. The sequence goes on along the minus strand of JAVXNL010000027.1, from coordinate 9,805 downwards.
TAAAGGTTGATGAATTACTATTGTAGAGTTTGGAAGTGCATATCTTTTTCCTTTTGCGCCAGTAGCAAGTAAAAAAGCTCCCATACTAGCTGACATTCCCACACTTATTGTACAAACATCTGATTTTATATAATTCATTGTATCATATATACCCATTCCAGAAGTTATACTTCCTCCTGGACTATTAATATATAGATATATATCCTTTCCTGGATCTTCCGCATCCAAAAATAGAAGTTGAGCTATTACTAGTGAGGCTGTAACATCATTTACCTCATCAGATAAAAATATTATTCTTTCTTTTAATAATCTTGAAAATATATCATATGATCTTTCACCTTTATTTGTTTGTTCTATTACCATAGGAACTAAACTATTATTTAACATATAAAAAACCCCCTTCAAAAACATTTGTTTGATTTTATTTGTATTATTTTTCTATTACACTATCTAAAACTATTTCTAATGTTTTATCTTGCTTTAATTTTTCTTCCATGTAATTTCTAGCATTTTCATTCGCCATTAAACTACTAGCATCAGAATCACCATATTGTTCAGATAATTCTTTTATTTTTTCATCTATATCTTTTGCGTCTATTTTAATTTCTTCATTATTTGATATATATTCTAAAGCAAGTTTTAGTTTTATATCTTTTATAGCGTTTGGTCTAAATTCTACTTTTATTTTATCCTCTGATGAGTCAATATATTTGCAATAAGTATCGATATCTAAACCTTTATATGATAAATTTGTTTTAAATTGTTCAAGTTGTTGGTCCATTTGGTCTTCTATCATAGGCTCTGGAATTTCGACTTCGGTATTTTCTATAAGTTTTGCAATTGCTTTTTCTTCTTTTTCGAATTTAGCATTTTTTTCTTTTTCTTGATGTAATTTTTCTTCTAAGTCTTTTTTGAATTCTGCTAATGTTTCAAATTCAGATACATCTTTTGCAAATTCATCATCTAAATTTGGAAGTATTTTTGCTTTCATACTTAGTAATTTCACTTTAAATATTGCATCTTTTCCAGACAAATCCTTACTATGATATTCCTCTGGAAATTTAACTTTGACATCTCTTTGTTCGTCTGGTTTCATTCCTATTAATTGCTCTTCAAATCCTGGAATAAATTGTCCACTTCCTATTGTCAGTTCAAATTTTTCGCCTTTTCCACCTTCAAAAGCGACTCCATCTACAAAACCTTCAAAGTCAATAACTGATATATCATTATTTTCAAGTGCTCTGCCTTCTACAGTTACAACTCTTGCATTTTTATTTCTAGCATCTTCTAGTTTTTCTTCAAGATCTTTATCAGTTACTTCTAGATTTATTTTTTCTATTTCTAATCCTTTATATTTAGTTACTTTTGCTGCTGGTTTAATATAAACTGTGACATTATAAATAAATTCTTTTCCTTTTTCAATTTGAATAATCTCTAATTGTGGTTTTGATACTATTTCAAGTTTATTTTCTTCTACTGCTTTTGCATATTCTTTATCTACATTATCTTCTATAACAGTATCATACAATACATTTTCTCCATATATTTTTTCTACTATATTCCTTGGAACTTTTCCTTTTCTAAAACCAGGTACACTAAAAAGCTTTGCATTTTTTATAAACGCTTTATCTAATTGAATTTTAAATTCTTCAGCATCCATAGTAAATTCTAATACTACCTTTGATTTTTCTTGTTTGTCTATTTTTACATTCATTTTTAAATCCTCCATTACATTATAATTTATTTTTTGTCAACTATTACATTATATCATAAAAGTTTAATTTTTCAACCAATTTGTTATTTTTTTAAATAAAAAAACTCTAAAAAAGCATTTTATTTTTTTATAATTAAATATATGTATAAACACTTGCATAAATATTTTTAAGAATTAAAAGTATCTTTTAGTTCTTTATTAAGTTTTTCTATAAAATCTTCTAAACTTATCATATCATATTGCTCACCATTTCTTGTTCTTAGTGATATAGCCTTTTTTTCTTCCTCATTGTTGCCAAGTACTAACATATAAGGTATCTTTTCTGCCCAACCATTACGTATCTTATATCCTATTTTTTCATCACTTGAATCAATTTCCACTCTAAATCCATTTTCATTTAATTTTTCAGATATTTTAGAAGCATAATCATTTTGATTTTTTGATATAGGTAATATTTTAATTTGTACCGGAGATATCCAAAGTGGAAACGCACCAGCATAATGTTCAGTTATAACCCCAATAAATCTTTCAATACTTCCAAGAATAGTTCTATGTACCATTACAGGTCTATGTTTTTGACCATCTGCGCCTATATATGTTAAATCAAACTTTTCTGGCATTTGAAAATCAAGTTGAATAGTACCACATTGCCATTCGCGTCCAATAGAGTCCTTTAACATAAAATCTAATTTAGGACCATAAAAAGCACCATCACCTTCATTTATTTCATATTTTCTGCCAATTGATATTAAAGCGTCTTTTAAACTATTTGTAGCTATATCCCAATCTTTATCACTTCCCATAGAGTTATCTGGTTTGGTTGATAATTCAATTCTATACTCAAATCCAAATACTTTATATATTTTATCTATTAATTTTATTACTGCTACTATTTCATCTTTAATTTGTTCTTTTGTCATAAATATATGTGCATCATCTTGTGTAAAGCATCTTACTCTCATAAGTCCATGTAGCGCGCCAGATAACTCATGTCTGTGTACAACTCCGAAGTTCTGCCATCTTTATTGGTAAATCTTTATATGATATTAACTTTCTTTTATACGCAATCATTCCGCCAGGACAATTCATAGGCTTTATTGCGTAATTTTGATCATCTATTTTTGTAAAATACATATTTTCTTGATAGTGATCCCAGTGTCCAGAACGATGCCATAATTCTTCGTTTAATATCATAGGTGTCTTTATTTGAGAGTATCCTGCTTTGACATGTTCCTTTTTCCAAAATTCTTCTAATATATTTCTAAGTACCATACCTTTTGGTAAAAAGAACGGGAATCCCGGACCTTCTTCAGATAACATAAATAAGTCTAATTCTTTTCCAAGTTTTCTATGATCTCTTTTTTTTGCTTCTTCTAGAAAAGCAAGATGTTTTTCTAAATCTTCTTTTGAAGCAAATGCTGTTCCATATATTCTTTGTAACATTTTGTTTTTCTCATTGCCTCTCCAATATGCTCCAGTTACATTAAATAGTTTAAATGCTTTTACACCTTTTGTATATAAAAGATGTGGTCCAACACATAAATCCGTAAATTCCCCCTGTTTAAAAAATGAAATTTCTTCATCTTCTGGTAGTTCTTTAATTAATTCTACTTTATATGGTTCTTCTAATTTTTGCATAAATTCAATTGCTTCTTGTCTTGGTAGTTTAAATGCTTCTATTTTTAAATTTTCTTTTATTATTTTTTTCATTTCTAGCTCTAAATTTTCTAAATCCGATTCAACTAATTTTTCTTCTAAGTCGATATCATAATAAAACCCATTATCAATTGTCGGACCTATTGCAAGACGCGCTGCAGGATAGAGTCTTTTTATTGCTTGCGCAAGTATATGTGAAGTTGTATGCCTAATTATTTGTACATCGACTTCACTCTCATATACTTCGCCATTATTATTTATTATTTTATTTGCCATTTTATCCTCCTTAATTTAATACTATGTTTTCATAGTATTAGATAATATTTCCACAAAATTATTATCTTTTTGTTCTAATATATCATATTTTACCTCAAACTCTTTTGTCTCTTGAATTATCAATTCATTTTTACCATCTTTATTTATATCTGCTACAAATTCAAATGAATATATTGGAAAGTTTGATGCATCTTTTATATTTTTTATATAGTTATATTTTATACATTTTGGTTTTCCCGTAGGATTTATATATATTATTGCACTGTAAGCACCCGCTGATTTAGTTGGCTCACTTGTTACAAATATAAAAGTAGAAAGTCCCGTATTATCAATTGAGGCTTGATATATTTCTGTGATTTTTACAGTAGAGTTAAATATTTTCTTTAACCCTAAAGCTTTTTTTACATTTTTAACATCTTTTTCATTTATATCTTTTACTTTAGTTGCAGGAACAGGCATTACATCCTTATTATCAGCAGCTATTGCAAAATACTCTTCTGTCATAGAAGTATTAGAAGTTCTTGCAAATGTGCCTGCGCTACTTGAATCTTTGTATATTTCTTTTAATTCGAATTTACCCGCTTTTCCCTTCTTATTATATATATCTATATCTCCCGTTTTATTTTTACTTTTTAAATAATATCTCTCAGCGTTTACCCAGGCTTTTTCATATACTCCACCTAATATAAGATTATTTATTATAACAGGAGTAGAATTTATAGCAACATCATCTGACACCTGTTTTGAAGTTTCATCTACATATTCTGCAATATAGTTTTTTCTAAAACCTACAAATAGTAAAAATGAAGAGCTACATATAACTAAAATAACTAAAACTACTATAACAATTTTTAGTCCTCGTTTCATTTTTAATTTTCCTTTTGAATAATTACCCATTTAATATACCCACTTTCCGCGAATCTATAGAAAATATACATCCACAATATTTTTGCATATACAAACCATACTCACGTGCCATTTTTTGACCTTCTCTAAAATATGGTGTATAATCGCAATAAATAAAATCTATATTATAGCTATCAAATTCTTTTTCTAATTTTTCACCTACAATTTTTATCAAATCATGTGATTGATAAGGACTTATTGTAAGGGTAGTAGATACTGCATTAAAATTATTTTTAGCCGCATATTCAAACACTTTTTTTAATCTCATATAATAGCAATACTCACATCTTTTCTCATATTCTTTATCAGCACCTACATTTTCTACTACATATTTTACATACCCATTTAAATTATATTCATCAATTATTACACTTTTACAATTTCGCATTTCACAAAAATCTATAAAAGTTTTGAGCCTTTTCATATACTCTACTTTGGGATGAATATTTGGATTATACCAACACGCTGTAACATCAAATTTTTCATAAACGCCTTTTTGTTTAATACCATTTAATTTCAAATCATTTTCAATATATGAAAAGCAAGGAGCACAACAAGTATGCATTAGCAATTTTTTCATACCTCCATCTCCAAACCTAAGTGTTCATATGCAAATTTTGTTGCAATTCTTCCTCTTGGACTTCTTGTTAGATATCCTATTTGCATAAGATATGGTTCATATACATCTTCTACTGTATCTTTATCCTCACCTATTGAGGCTGCAAGAGTATCTAGTCCTACAGGTCCACCACCAAATTTTGTTATAACCGTATGTAACATCTGTCTATCAGTTTGATCAAGTCCTAATTCATCAATTTCAAGTCTATCTAATGCTTTTCTTGCAACTTCTAAATTTATTTTATCCAGATTATCAAATTGAGCAAAATCCCTTACTCTTTTCAAAAGTCTATTAGCAATTCTTGGTGTTCCCCTACATCTTGAGCCTATTTCAATTGATGCATCATCATCAATTGGTATTTCTAGTATATTTGCACTTCTTGAAATTATTTTAGATAATTGAGACTCATTATATAGTTCAAGCTTATTTATTATTCCAAACCTATCACGAAGCGGAGCCGAAAGCGAACCTACCTTTGTCGTAGCTCCAACTAAAGTAAACTTTGGCAAATCTAATCTTATAGATCTTGCAGAAGGCCCTTTACCTATTACTATATCTAAATTATAATCTTCTAACGCAGGGTAGAGTACTTCTTCTACAGATTTATTTAATCTATGAATTTCATCTATAAAAAGCACATCATTTTCTTGCAGATTAGTAAGTATTGCTGCAAGATCACCCGCTTTATCAATTGCAGGTCCAGATGTTATTTTTATATTACTTCCCATCTCATTTGCAATTATTGTAGCAAGAGTAGTCTTACCAAGTCCTGGTGGACCATAAAGTAATACATGATCTAGAGTTTCTTCTCTTTTTATTGCAGAAGAAATATATACTTTTAAATTTTCTTTGACTTTACTTTGACCAATATATTCACAAAAATCCGTAGGTCTTAAACTAATTTCTTCTACCTCTGTTTCATCTTCTACAAACTCAGGAGATATTACTCTATCCTCTATCATGTTTCCCACCTCCACTTTTCATATAATTATATCAAACATAGGTTTTGAAGTCAATGAAAAAGGCCAAATTAGCAAAAAAATAAGTTTCATACTATATAACTAGTAAATATTTTAGTTACAATATAATTAACAAAAGCAACATATTATTTTTACTATAAATTATTTACAACACTATTTTAAAAACTCTTAACATATATTTATACTAAAGATAATATACTAATAAATAGAGGTGTAGTATGAAAGTATTTCTTTTTAAAAAATCTTTTTTTATATATGCAACTGTTTTTTTTATTGCAATAAGTATTTGCACTTTTTCTATATTTTTCCTGATAAATTCCAATATCACCAACTCAAAAACAATTACTAGAAAAACCCCAAATAATATTAAAATATATGAAGATGAAAAAAACGAATATGATACATTCCAAAAAAAATTAACAGAAAAATATAAAGATAAAAAACTTATAGCGCTAACTTTTGATGATGGACCAAGTAAATATACAGATATACTTGTAGATGAATTAAAAAAAAGAAATATACCTGCTACTTTTTTTATACTAGGAATAAATGTAAAAGGCTATGAAAACACACTAAAAAGCACTTTTGATGCTGGGAATGAAATTGGAGTGCATAGCTATGTACATAAACTTTTTACAAGATTAAAAGATGATGAAATATTAGAACAAATAGAGAAAACAAAAATAATAATACATGAATCTACTGGGCTGTCCCCTACCCTTATTAGGGTCCCTTATGGTTCTCTTAGTAACAGAGTTGAAATGGTATTAGAACAAGTAGAATTAAAAAGTATAACTTGGAATGTAGATTCTCTTGATTGGAAATTTAAAAACACAGATAAAGTATTTAATTATGTTATAAAAAAAGTAAAAGGAAATGATATTATACTTATGCATGATACATATATATCAAGTATAAACGCAGCATTAAAAATTATAGACGAATTAACAAAAAGAGGTTATACTTTTGTAACAGTAAGTGAGTTTTTAAAAACAAAAGAATTATCTCAAAAAAATCAAAATATCACTAATTTATAAAATAACATTTAAAATATATAGCTCCTATGATATAATACTATTAGGTGATGTGATTTGAAAAAATTAACTAGTAAAAGCAAAAAGTCAATAACTATAGCGGTATCTATAGGGATTGTTACTACATTTATATATTTAGGGATTATAGATAAAAATAGTGCTAATAAGATAATAAGCAATGTTTCAAATAGTCAATATATAAAAGAAAATACAGATAAAACTGAAAGCTCAACAAATACCATTCAAAGTATAGATAGCTCGAAATTTACAGAGGCTTATGTAAAACGTGTGATTGATGGTGATACTATAGTAGTAATAATTGAGGGTAAGGAATATAAAGTCAGGCTTATAGGAGTAAATACTCCCGAATCTACAACTAAAACAGAGCCTTATGGTAAAGAGGCCTCAAAGTTTACCGAAAAAAGCCTTACTAAAAAAACTGTATATTTAGAAAAAGATGTAAGCGATACAGATAAATATAACCGTCTACTAAGATATGTTTGGTTGGAAATTCCAACTAATATTGATGAGTCACAAATAAGAACAAAAATGTTTAATTCTTGTTTGCTTATTGAAGGATATGGCCAGGTTGCAACTTATCCGCCTGATGTGAAATATGTAGAGTATTTTAAAAATATGGGAGTAGAAGCAAGAAAAAATAAAGTTGGGCTGTGGAATTTAAAATAAATAAAATTTATAAACAAAATATAATATAATTTGATATAAAACAACCTAAAACAATCTAAAATAATCTAAAATAATACTTATATATTTTCTAAGCCTATCATATAATTAACTTAAAAGCTATAAATGCTTTTTAGGTGGTGATAATATTAAAAGAGTTAGAGTATTTTTAATAAATGGATTAATACTTACAATAACTGCATTTATAATGCGCTTTATAGGCATATCTTTTGAAGTATTTATATCAAATAAAATTGGTACAGAGGGTATGGGTGTATATCAATTAGTTATGTCTGTATATCTTTTTGCTATAACACTTGCATCTTCTGGCATAAATTTAGCTTCAACTAGAATCGTATCTGAGGATATAGCCTGTCAAAATGAACAAGGGGCTAAACATGCTATGAAAAAATGTATATTATTAAGTTTAATTGTAGGTAGCCTGTCTTGTCTTATATTACTTTTAAGCTCTAATATTATTTCACTTACATTATTACATAATAAAGTAAGTGCATTACCTCTTAAAATAATGGCAATAAGCCTTCCCTTCATATCTATATCTGCTGCAATAAATGGGTATTTTTCTGCTGTGAGAAGAGTAATAAAAACAGCATCCTCTAAAATTTTAGAGCAAGTAATAAAAATAGGAATAACCGTGATTTTTCTTTCAATACTTTTACCTAACAATGTAAATTTTTCATGTATTGCTTTAGTAATAGGAATTTGTATATCTGAGATTTGTTCTTTTATATATGTATATATTTTATATATATTTGATAAGAAAAAGTATATGAAAAACAAAAAAAATAACACGTCAATTAGTGCTAGTGATTATAACAAAAGAATAATAAATATAACTTTGCCTATTGCTCTTACTTCATATATTCGTTCTGCTTTAAGCACTCTACAACAGTTGCTTATACCACTAAGGCTTCAAGTCTCAGGCCTTACGTATAGTAGTGCTTTATCTAAATATGGTCTTATATGCGGCATGACACTACCAATTCTACTTTTCCCAAGTGCCATAATTATATCCTTTAGCAATTTACTCATACCTGAGATTTCATATTATTATGCAAAGAAAAACTATGCTCAAATAAAAAACATAACAAGCAGGATATTTAAATCAGTATTTATATTTTCAATATGTATATTTGGTATATTTCTAACTTTTTCAAATGAACTTAGTATAATTATTTATAGTAACTCTCAAGTAGGTCATTTTTTAAAAGTCCTATCCCCTCTTGTTTTAGTTATGTATTTAGATACTATAGTAGATAGTATCTTAAAAGGTCTAGATAAGCAAGTAAGCGTAATGAAATGCAATATTGCAGACTTATTTGTTAGTATATTTTGTATATATTTTTTTGTTCCAATACTTGGAATAAATGGATATGTTTTATCCATTTATGTCAGCGAATTTTTTAACTTTTGTGTTAGTATAATAACATTACTCAAAATAACTCATGTAAAAATGAATGCATATATTTGGTTTATAAAACCACTTATTGGAATACTAAGTGCCAGATTTATATTAAGAATTTTCACTTTAAAAACATATACTCTAATAGATTTAATATCACATATATCTATTTTTATAGCCATATATATACTAATTTTAATACTTTTAGGAGCATTAAAGAAAAAAGATTTTATATTTTAACGATCTTTATATAAAAAATTAATCTAGCTCTTTTACTAGATTAATTTTTGTGTTAATTTAAATCCATTATTGTTATATTCAAATATTGCATAATAATAATTTACTATAGTAAGTTGTGTATAAAGGGCTCTTTGTCAATAGTGAGGGTACCTGCTTGTGAGTGAAGGTACTAATTCCATGTGCTAAAACAATGGAGTGCTACAAGCATGTAGAACATATATATTTCAAACATTTTCTATACTCATCTTTTTTTATTTAACGTAAAGCCCCGCT
>JAVXNL010000026.1:0-14798 GCA_036645795.1 Clostridia bacterium | reverse complement strand
AAAAAAACTTAAACATTAAAATATAGAGCGTTTCGTATATATTTTAATGTTTAATTTGCTTCATTTTTTGTTAGTTATATACTCTTATATATCTAGCTGTAGCACCGCCTTTAGAGTTTTCTATATCCTTAGTTGTAATGATTTTTAGTTTATCACTTTCTTGCAAATCTTTAAAGTTAATAGGATTACCATTTTTTAGAATTTTAGTGTCAGGAGTTATTTTTATAGTAGAGCCATTAGATATACTATATTTTAAATCAGATTTAACATAAATGCTGTCTTTTGCAATAGTAACAATATGGCCTATGATATTATAGGTATTACTTGCCCCTTTTTTTATTTCAATTTCTTCAATTTCTTTGTCAACTTCAGCTAAATTTTCAGTATCAACTTTATCTTTTTGTGTTTCAACACTTTTATCTATAGATTCGACATAATTATCAATTTTTGGATCGTACTTTAAAAATAGAGTACCACTAGTGGTATCTTTTCTACCATAAGTTGCATTATAATCTATAATTTTATAGCCTAAGCCTATGTATTCACCACTTCCACCATCATCATATGTTTTAATTTTTATGCAAAATATTGGTCTTTTATCACAACGAGCTCTACTTAAATCAATTCTATATATAATAAGCAGTGCTAAAAATATAAATAATATTATAAAAGTAAAAACATAAAGCTTTTTGAAATTTATTTTCTTTAAATCTATTTTTTTGAAGTCCATTACAACTCTCCTTTATAAAAAATGCAAAATTAATATATACATATTATACACTTAATTTTTTTTTTTGTAAATACATTTTTGAATTTAATCTTTTTTTCTTTTGATATAATTGAAAAACCACTAAGAATAGTATATAATATATATAGCATATAATAATATAAGGAAGGTGGAAAGTAATGCTTAAATTATACGATACATTAACAAGAAAGAAAAAAGAATTTATACCAATAGATAAGAAAAATAATATTGTGAGAATGTACACATGTGGGCCAACTGTATACAACTTTGCACATATTGGGAATATGAGAGCATATATTTTTATGGACAACTTAAGAAAAGTATTAAAATATAACGGATATAAATTAGAACATGTGATGAATATAACTGATGTAGGTCATATGACATCTGATGCTGATGAAGGTGAAGATAAAATGGAAAAATCAGCAAGATTACAAAATAGATCTGTATATGAAATTGCACAAGAGTATACAAAACTTTTCATGGAAGATATATCCAGTTTAAATATACAAATTCCAGAGTATGTGCAAAAAGCAACTGATAATATACCTGAGATGGAATCATATGTAAAAGGATTAGTAGACAAAGGTTTTGCGTATGAGACTTCAAAAGGGATCTATTATGATACTTCAAAATTAAGTAGTTATGGAGAATTATCAAAAGCAAATTTAGAAGAACAAAGATCAGGTGCAAGAGTAGAAGTTGATATAGAGAAAAAAAATCCGCTTGATTTCGCACTTTGGATAAAATCTCCCAAAGAACATATTATGAAATGGGATAGTAAATGGGGTGAGTGTTACCCAGGGTGGCATATAGAGTGTAGTGCTATATCAAAGAAATTTTTAGGAGATGTATTTGATATTCATACCGGTGGAGTAGATCATATTCCAATACATCATGAAAACGAAATTGCGCAAGCAAAAGGTTTAACTGGTAAAAACCCAGCTAATTTTTGGATGCATGTAGAGTTTTTGCTTATAAATAGTGGAAAAATGTCAAAGAGTTTAGGAAATGTATACACATTAAAAGATTTAACAAAAAAAGGAATAGAGCCACTGGCATATAGATATTTTACATATACATCACATTATAGAAATAAATTAAATTTTACATGGGAGGCTATAAATTCAGCTCAAATATCGTTAAACAGATTAATAGACGCATGTAGCGCACATAAAAACGAAAAAAATAATGTGCCAAAAGAGATAGTAGAGTCTCTAGATAAAAAATTTTTAAACGCAATAAATGATGATATAAATATGCCCGCTGCAATGGCTGTAGTGTGGGAAGTTGCAAAAGAGAAAAATAAATCAAATGATTACTATAATTTATTGAAAAAATTTGATAAAGTATTATCACTAAATATTGATAGAGTGCAAGATGTTAATAAAAAAGTAGTTGAAAATGAATTATCTGAAGATATAAAAGAAATACTAGAAATGAGAAAAATAGCAAGGCAAAATAAAGACTTTTCTACTTCAGATAAATTAAGAGATAGCCTAAAAGAAAAAGGATATAATGTAGTAGATTCAAAAAACGGACAAAATATAGAGAAAGTGTAGGAGATAACAAATGCCAATTTTAGATAAAGAAAATAAAGAACAAGTAGAAAAATATGAAAAATTTATAAAAAATTATAATCTTGCAAGTGCAATGCAAGATCTGTCTTGGGGAAAACTTAAATTTACTTGGATACAAGAAGCAGTATATTTGGAAGAAAAAGGAGAAATTATAGCAGCAATGACTATTTTACTTGAAAAGGTACCACATATAAATTCATATTTAATGTATGCACCTCATGGGCCGGTGTGCGATATATACAATATAGAACTTGTAGAAAAATTAGTAAAAGAAGCTGATAATATAGCAAAAAAATATAATGCGTTTGCATTAAAGTTTGATCCGGAAGTTATATATGATGAAACGTTAGAAAAAAAGTATATAAATAAAGGTTTTAAAATAATAGGAAAAGGTGCTGATAAAGACGAAGTAATACAACCGTTATATAATATGGTGCTAGATATTGAAAATACAACAGAAGATAATCTAATGAAAAGATTTAGTGAAAAGACAAGGTATAATATACGTTTATCAGGAAGAAAAGGAGTAAAGGTATATCATTCACGCTCAAAAGAAGATTTACAGATATTTTATGCAATATATAAAGTAACAACCTTAAGAGATAAAATAGGGTGTAGAGCGTATGAATATTTTGAAAAAATGTTAGAAGTTTATGGGGAAGAGCATTTAAGAATATATATAGCAGAACATGAAAACGATAAATTATCCGCAGCAATAGCACTAAATTATGGAGGAAAACTTTTCTATATATATGGAGCTAGTAGTAACGAAAAAAGAAATTTGATGCCAAATTATGCAATGCAATGGGAAATGATAAAATGGGGATTGGAGACTGGTTGCAAAAAGTATGATTTTGGTGGTGTTATAGAGCTTGATAAAGATAATGGATTGTTTAAATTTAAAAATGGCTTTTGCAAAAAAGAAGGTGTTAGCGAGTATATTGGCGAGATAACTAAGGTATACAACCAAAAAATATATTTGCTTTATTCAAAAGTATTACCAAATTTTAAAAAAATGAAAAGAAAATTTAGAAAAATAAAGTAAAAAAATACATATTAAACACACATTGTACATAATATATGTTAAACACCCTAATATATATACAGTGTGTGTTTAAATTTGGTTTTAGTTATATTAAAAAAATAAAATAGAGAAAGAAAGTGGAAAATGTGGAAAACAAAGTGTTAGATTCTGGTACATATATATACCCTTTGCCTGTAGTGCTTGTGAGTTGTGGAAATGAGAGTGTACAAAACATATTAACAGTTTCTTGGACCGGAACTGTATGCACATCACCTGCAATGACGTATATATCTATAAGAAAAGAAAGATATTCATATGATATAATAAAAAAATCAAGAGAATTTTGTATAAATTTAACAACTGAAAACCTGGCATATATTGCAGATTATGTAGGAACAAAAAGTGGAAGAGATGTAGATAAATTTAAAACTTTAAACCTTACAGCACAAAAAGCAAGTGTAATATCTGCCCCTATGATAAAAGAAAGTCCGGTAAGTATTGAGTGTAGGGTTGTAAAGGTAGAAGAGCTTGGCTCTCATGATATGTTTTTAGCAAAAGTTGTTGCTGTAAATATAGATAGGGATTATTTAGATATTAATGAAAAAATTGATGCGAAAAAACTTAAAGCTATAGCATATTTACAAGGTGAGTATTTTAAACTTGGTGAAAGTATTGGGAAACGAGGCTTTTTAGTAAAATCAAAATAGGTATAAGGGTAAATAAAACAGCTGCTATAATATAAATTACAGCAGCTGTATATAATAGTTGATTCTAGTTTGTACAATTATTCCGATAAACTCAGTTTTAAAATATAAAATAATAAATTTATACATTAAATCTAAATAAAATTACATCCCCATCTTTAACAATATATTCTTTTCCCTCTAATCTTACAAGCCCTTTTTCTTTTGCAGCACTTGTAGAGCCATATTTTACTAAATCATCATATGAAATAACTTCAGCTTTTATAAAACCTCTCTCAAAATCAGTATGTATTTTACCTGCGGCACCTGGAGCTTTTGTTCCTTTTTTTATAGTCCATGCGCGAACTTCATCTTTGCCTGCAGTAAGGTATGAGATAAGTCCGAAGTAAGGAGTAACTAGCTTTAATTAGTTTATCAAGACCAGCCTGCTTTATACCATATTCTTCCATAAGGACTAGTCTATCTTCATCATCTAGATTACGTAAGTCTTCTTCTAATTTAGCACAAAGTGTAATAACTTGGCAACCTTGCTTACTTGCAAATTCTTTTACTTGATTTACTTTTTCTTGAGATTCTATATTTTCTAGTTGATCTTCAGATATATTTGCAACATATATAATTTCTTTATTTGTAAGTAAATGAACTTCTTTTAAAAGTTCTTTTTCTTCATCTGTAAAGGCCATAGTTCTTACTGGTTGTTCATTTTCTAAATGTGCATTAATTCTTTTTAATATAGCATATTGTGCAATAGCATTTTTATCGTTTGATTTAATCATTTTGCTAAGACGTTCAAGTCTTTTTGAAATAGTTTCCATATCTGAGAATATAAGTTCTAAAGATATAGTTTCTATATCAGATATTGGGTCTATTTTTCCATCAATATGAATTATTTCCTCATCTTCAAAGCATCTAACAATATGTGCAATTGCATCAGTTTCTTTTATATGTGATAAAAATTTGTTCCCAAGGCCTTCACCTTTTGAGGCACCTTTTACAAGACCTGCGATATCTACAAATTCTATAGATGCGTATGTTGACTTATTTGTATCATATAGTTTTGATAATACATCTATTCTTAAATCAGGAACATTTACTATTCCTATATTGGGTTCAATAGTACAAAAAGGGTAGTTAGCACTTTGTGCACCAGCTTTTGTTATTGCATTAAAAAGTGTGGATTTACCTACATTTGGTAATCCTACTATTCCGATTTTCATTGTTTGTCACTCCTTTGTATAGTTATATACTTATTATATCAAACAAATAACATATGTCAAGAGAAAAATAGTCTTAAAAAGTAAAAGTATATAAATTAATTTAAAATAATATATGTCGAATAATGTCGAATAATGTGATAAGTATATAAATTGTTTGAATTTGTCGAAGTTTAAGTGTATAATAAAATAAAAGGGGGGGAGTTTCATGAGATTTAAACTAGAGTTTAAACTTGAAAATGAATATCTAGACATAGATTATCGCAGAAGTATACTAAGTTTTATTAAAAAGAGTTTTGAAATGTATGACAAACAATATTATGAAAAATGTTATCATGAAAAAGATTGCTTAATTAAACCATATACATTCGCGATATTTTTTTTAAATTCAATATTTCAAAAGGATAAAATATTAGTAAAAGAAAAAAGGTTTAACGTTATATTTTCTACCTCAGATTTCGAATATGCAATAATTTTGTACAATAGTTTTAATAATCAGCTTAACAAAAAAACGTCTTTAAATAAAAATTCAATGACACTTTATAGTATTGTAATGTTGCCTGAAAAAGAAGTAGAACAAGAGGCTATAAATATTAAATTTTTATCACCATTAGTAGTGAAAAAAAGAGTAAATAATAAAGATACATACATGTCGTTTCAAAGAGAAGAGTTTTTAGATACTTTAAAGATAAATATTAAAGAACAATTAAAAATATCAAATATTGATACGAAAAAAGTAGATAGCTTTAACATTGAACCTATTTTAGCGAAAAAAGTTATTATAAAAAACTATGGTATAAATTTAGAATGTTCTGTAGGAAAGTTTAGAATTTATGGCGATAAAGAGTTACTAGAATATCTGTATAAAAATGGAGTCTCAAGCAAAAGAAGTATGGGATTTGGTTGTTTTCAAATAATAGAATAAGATTTAAGGAGGGGATAAGATGAATCTTAGGGTATACTTAGGTGATTGGATGATAAATGCAGGAATTATAGGCTTTATACGTATTATTGATGATACAACTCTTATACATATAAAAGATAATTATATTGAATTTGATAGTGATATATTATATGAATTTGATAATTATTATTTTGATTATTATTTTAACAAATATGATATATGTAAAAAAGTAAAAAATAAAGTAAGCACAAATATAGAATATATAAAAATAAAACCAGATAAATTTAAGGATGGTATTAAGTATATAAAAGATGAATTTAAGACTCAGTCTAAAAAAATAGAAAAGATAGATACTGATACATATAATCAAATGAAAAATATAATAGAGCAAATATCTGTATTAAATACTATAGAACAAATAGATAAATTGCAAATAAATATTGATGAGTTTTTAAAGCTTTTATCAAAACAGGAACTAAATCGAAAATTAACACTAGATTTATGGAAAAATAAATTATCAGGTTTTTATGGTCAAAACTCTTTTTTAAATGTATCTTTTAATAAGCTAGCCTATGAAGAACAAAAAAGTATTATGTATAGAGACTATATAAGTAAAATAGTGGAGTCTGCTTTTTTTAATGAATATATAGATGGAAATAAAAGTTTTGAAGAATTAAAAGAACATATGGTATCTGTTTTAGAAGATAAAAACATAAGTGATTCTACAAAATGGTATAGTGTAATACAAAAGAAATATATAGATAAAGGAAAAACTGAAGAAGAAATTAAAAAATATATTAAAGATAATATATTTTCTAGTTGTACGCTTTGCGGCTCAGAGACTATAAATACAGATGATTATACAGAAGGAAACTACATACCACTTGCAATGTCTACACAAAATGCAATTAATTTCTTTTATAATCAAAATAATAAAATGCCAATATGTGAGCTTTGCAAGTTAATTATGTTTTGTATAGAAGCAGGCCAAAATACAATATCAAAAGTTAGTAGAGAAATTGATAAAGGACAAATATGTTATAAAAAAAACACAATATATAATTTTATAAATTACGATACTGATGTAAATACACTGTTAAATATAAATGATAATTTCACAAAGAAAGCACAAATTCAAAAAAAAGAAAGTGGTTTTTATTCCGAAATGATATTAGATATAATTTCACAAAATAAAAAGACTAGCCTTTGGGAGTTGGAAAATATATTTATAGTAGAAATAGATTCAAAATATAGAGAATATAGTAGAATAGAGTATTTTAATATACAAAAATATGTTGCAAATTTCTTTGTAAATTATGCACAAAAAACATTAATAAACATAAAAAATGCAAATCTAAAGATAGAGATAACTGATTGCATACTAAAAAACAAAAGTATTGGACAAGCAATTGTAGATAATACAAAGAATTGTATTATTTCAAAAAAAGGAGTATATAGTAATCCATATGATAGTTTTTTAGCTGCAAAAATCAATTTATATTTAAAGTTATTAAAAAAAGGAGGAAATACTTTGGAAGATAAAAATAAAAAATTAAATGTGTTATATAATATAGGAATAGAAATACATGAGAAATTAGCTCGAGAAAATTCAGAAAACAAACTAAACGAGTATGCATATAAATTATTAAATAGTATAAATTTAGGCGATAATACTGCCTTTATGGACATTGTAATAAGATTACATATGTCTATAAGAAAAGATGTATCACAAATATTTTTAGATGTAATGAGAGACGGAGAACTAGATTTCGAATCTATTGGACATAGCTTTGTTTCAGGACTTATATCTAATAGATATAACAAAGATAATATAAATAAAAGTAGCAATGTTGAAAATAGTAGTTTGAAAAGGGAGGAATTGTAAAATGAATAAAAATAGTGGATTAACAATAACTATGATATTTAAAGCGCAAAGTTTAAATTATGGAGAAGGAATAGGGAATATAGCAGAATTAAAAAAAATAAATAGAGGAGATGGAAATACATACTCATTTGCATCAAGACAAGCAATAAGATATGATATAGTAAGACTTGGGCATAAAATGTTTGGTTGGAATTTAGAAACAATTGATAAATCAAAAGGAACTTTACAGTTTATGAATAAGATAAGTATTAAAGAATCAGAAGAAATGGACATTTTTGGATATATGAAAACGAAAAAAGCAAAAAGCAAAAAGGACTCAGAGAATGAAGAAAATGAAGTTGGAGGATCAGACACAAGAAGCGCAGTTGCAAGACTAAGCAATGCAATATCATTAGAAAAATACAAAAGTGATATGGACTTTTTAACAAACAAAGGATTTGCAGATAGAATTAATGAATTTCCAAATCTTGCAAATATTGAGCAGCATTTAAGCTTTTATACCTATACAGTAACAATTGATTTAGAAAGAATTGGGATAGATGGCGAAACTAAAATTGATGCAAAACAAAGAGCAAAAAGAGTAAAAGAACTTTTAGAAATTATAAAAATACTAAATAGAGAAATAAGAGGAAGAGAAGAAAATTTAAGTCCACTTTTTGTAATAGGCGGGATATATCAAGTTAATTCACCATTTTTTTTAGGAAGAATCAAGTTAGATACTGATAAAAATGGATTTGCTTTAAATCTTAACATATTAAATGATACACTTAATTTAAAACTATCAGAAGAAAAAATAGAAGATAATACAAGCATTGGTTTAGTATCGGATATATTTTCTAATACAGAAGAAATAAAAAACAAATTCCCAAATAGTACAAAAACAGTACAAAACTTTTTTGAAGACATAGAAGAAAAAGTGGAACAATATTACAAAAATTAATGAAAGAGAGAGATGTTTATGAAGATACTTAAAATTAAACTATTTCAAGAAGCTGTGTGCTACAAAAAGCCATTTGCTTTTAAGGTTAGTGAAACATATCCACTCCCACCATATTCGACTGTAATTGGAATGATGCACAAAATATTAGATGCTAAAAGCGGAGAATATTTTCCGATGGATATATCTATACAAGGTGATTACGAAAATATATTTAATAATTATCAAACTCTAAGAACGTATAAAAAAAATGAAGTAACAACAATGCCTAGAAATGTTAACATGCTATATAATGTTAATTTAATGTTACATATTAAAGCAGAAGACTATGTTATAGATAAGATATATAACAATATATTATCTGGAAGTACAGCACTAATACTTGGAAGAAATGAAGACTTTGCAAGATTGGATGAAATTAAATATGTAGAAAATACAAGTTATAAAAAAGAAAAAGAATTAAAATATAACGCATATATAAAAACAGATGATGGCTTTTATGATGAAGATATATCAGGTATTAATTATAGACTAAATACTATATATAAAATAGACAAAAACAATTTAAGAAAATGGGAAAAAGTAGATGTAAAATATATAGAAAAAGGTACAAGTATAGGACCAAAAGTATTATGTGATGATGATGGAGATATTATAGTGTTTAAAGGCAATGGTGAATAAATATGTTTTATGCAAAAACAGATCCTATGCAAAATATTTTAGAACATACAGAAGAACTAATAAAAAGAATAAATAAAATAAAAGAGTTATATGGACCACAAATAGCAAAAAAAGTAGGAAATGATGTAGAAGAATTTTGGAAAGTTTTAGAGTGTGCTTGTAAATATCATGATTTTGGAAAGGTATATACTCCTTTTCAAAATCTAATATTAAAAAATATAGGTAAAAATCAAATACACACAATATTTTCTTACGAGATGGTAAAGCATGAGCAATTATCGCCATTGTTTATACCTTATAATTTAGATATAAAAAAAGAGCATATAAAAGTAATATATCAAGCAATATATTTTCATCATAATAGATATGGCATTGTTATAAATAGCGAGTATAAACAATATATAAAACAAATAATAGATATGGATATAATGCCAAATATTGAAAATATAAAAAAAGAATTAAAGTTTGAAATCAATGAAAATATAAGTACTAATTGCTTGGATAAAATTAACTACAGGAATCAGATATTTGAATACATTGGTAAAAATAAAGAATTATATATATATTATGTTTTAATAAAAGGACTACTTAATAGGTTGGATTATAGTGCGTCTTCTGGTTATGAAATAGAAGAAGATTCTAAAGCATCTATTTTAAAATGTACAGAAGATTTTTTTGAATTAATTATAAAAAGAAAACCTAATGAATTACAAAATTTTTGTAAAGAAAACTCGGATTCTAATTTATTAATAATTGGTTCAACAGGAATTGGTAAAACAGAAGCAGCATTACTTTGGAGTGGTAATTCAAAAAGTTTCTTCACGCTGCCATTAGTAGTTAGTATTAACGCAATATATGATAGGATAAAAGAAAAAATGGGGTATGAAAATGTAGGATTATTGCATGGAAGTTCTCTTGAATATATAGAATCAAAAGAGGTAGACAACGCATATATGATGTATGAACAGTCAAAAGAATTAGCTAGCAAATTTACTGTTTGTACAATAGATCAAATATTTACATTTGTATTTAAATGTAGAGGATATGAACGAATTTATGCAACTATGTCTTATTCTAAAATAATTATTGATGAGATACAAGCATATTCTCCAAATATTGTAGCAGTTATATTAAAAGGAATTGAAATGATAAATAATATTGGTGGGAGATTTATGATTATGACAGCAACTTTGCCTACTATATATAAAGACTACCTTAAAGAAAAAAATATAAAATTTAAAGAAGGTACATATATAAAAGATATAAATAGACATAGAGTTAAAACTATAAATAAAAGTATTTTAGAAGATATAGCAGTAATATGTCAAAAAGGGAAAGAAAATAAAGTATTAGTAATAGTTAATACTGTAAATAGAGCAATAGAATTGTACGATAAGATAAAAACAAAAAATAAAAACGTGAAATTATTACATGCAAGATTTATACAAAAAGATAAGGCAAGATTAGAAAAAGAAATAAAAGAATTTTCGGATAGTGAAAATGGTAAGGGTATTTGGATTACCACACAGATTGTAGAAGCATCTCTAGACATTAGTTTTGATATACTCTATACAGAATTATCTACATTAGATAGTGTGTTTCAAAGAATGGGACGATGTTATAGAAACAAAGAGTACATGCTAAAAGAACCCAATATATTAATATATACTTCACAAGTATCAGGTATTGGTAAAAGAAGTGTATATGATGAGGAAATACATAAAAAGAGTGTGGAAATGATCGAAAATTATAATGGGGAATTTTTGCTAGAAGAAGAAAAGATAGATATGGTAAAGAAGCTATACTCAAAAGAGAGTCTAAAAGATAGTGAATTTTTAAAAATATTTAATGAAAGCATAGAGCAATTTGAAAATTTAGAAAATAATGATATAAGTAAATTACAAGCAGAAAAAGAGTTAAGAAACATAGAGAGTATAAGAGTTATTCCAAGAACAATATTTGATGAAATTAGTGAACTTTTTGAAGAATATAAAGAAGAGACGGACAATAAAAAGAAAAATAAGATAAAAAGGACAATAGAGCTATATTCGATAAATGTTAGAATAAGTATGTTACAAGGAGACTTTATAAAAGCACCTAATATAAACAACATATATATAACAAATTTAAAATATAGCCAGAATACAGGCCTTATAATAGCAAATAAATCAAAATTAGAAGTGAAGGATAGAATTTTTTAGGTGGTGTATATGAGGGATATAACAGGTCTTATGGTATATTATTATTTTGTATGTAAAAGGAAACTCTGGTATTTTTGTAATAATTTAACTATGGAACAAAATAGTGAATTGGTAAAAATTGGTACAACAATAGATGAAGGAACTTATACAAATATGAGAAAACAAATACTTATAGACAATACCATAAATATAGATTTTATAAAAAATAAAGTAGTGTTACATGAAGTGAAAAAATCAAAAGCAATTGAAGAAGCGGGAATATGGCAATTAAAATATTATATGTATTATTTAGAAAAAAGAGGCGTTAAAGATATTAAAGCTAAAATAGATTTTCCAATACTTAGAAAAACAGAGGAAATAATTCTACAAAAAAAAGATAAAGAATATTTAGAAGACATTATAGAAGATATTCAAAATATAATATCTTCTAGCAAACCAGAGGAAACAATAAATAAAAAAATATGCGAAAAATGTTCATATCATGATATTTGTTATATATAGCAGCACAAAAATTTTAAGGAGGGTATAAGTATGGGAGAGTCATTTTATCTGTATAAAAGTGGAAGATTAAAAAGAAAAGATAATACAATAGAAATTATATATAAAGATAGCACAAAAAGAACTCTTCCAATTGAACAAGCAAGAGATTTATATGTTATGAGTGAATTTGATTTTAACACAGATATTTTTAATTATTTATCAAAATATGGAGTAAATGTTCACTTTTTTAATTATTATGGATTTTATACAGGTACATATTATCCAAAAGAAAATTTAGTATCGGGTAAGCTACTTGTAAAACAAGTAGAAAACTATATTGATAAAGAGAAAAGAGTTAAATATGCAAAAGCATTTATAGAGTCTTCATCATATAATATTTATAGAAACTTAAGATATTATTCAGGAAGAGGAAAAAAACTAGAAGAAGCAATGGTAAATATTGAATCATTAAGAAAAAAACTAAGTGATTGTAAAACAGTAGAAGAGATTATGGGAATAGAGGGGAATATAAGGAAAATATATTACAAAGAATGGACTGAAATAATAAATCAAGATATTAAGTTTGATAAAAGAGTTAAACATCCACCAGATAATGCAATAAACTCTTGTATATCTTATGTAAATACGTTAGTGTATACAAGGGTATTAAGCGAAATATATAAAACACAAATAAATCCAACAATAAGTTATTTACATGAACCGTCAGATAAAAGATTTTCACTTTGTTTGGATATAGCAGAAATATTTAAACCGATTCTTGCAGACAGATTAATATTTTCTATGTTTAATAAAGGACAAATATCAGAAAATGATTTTGAAAGAGGACTTAATTTTATGTATATAAAAGATAACGTAAGAAAAAATATTACAATTGAATTTGACAAGAAATTGCAAACTACAATAAAGCATAAAACACTTGGAAGAGAAGTTACATATGAGTACTTAATAAGATTAGAAGTATACAAATTAATAAAAAGCTTAATTGAAGATACAGAATATGAAGGGTTTAAGTTATGGTGGTAATATGTATATAATATTAATTTACGATATTAGTTTAGATGATAAAAAAGGTACAAAAGTATTAAATAATGTATTTAAAATATGTAAGAAATATCTTCATCATATTCAAAATTCTGTTTTTGAAGGAGAAATATTAGAATCTCAAGTTGTTAAATTAAAAAACGAATTAAATAAATTTATAAGAAAAGATAAAGATTCGGTAATATTATTTAAAAGTAGAAGTAAAAAGTGGCTAGATAAAGAGTATGTAGGATTAGTTGAAGATTACAAAACATCAAATTTTCTATGATATTGTCGACCATAGTTAATGCTAAAAACATGGGGGATTGACAAATCCTTGAAAATAGGTTATTATATATAAAGTTATTGAGTTTAATTTACTTTATATATTTTTAAAAAATGAATTAATCCAAGAACGACAAAAAACAGACTTTAACTATAGAATATTAAGGGGACGATAGAGCTCCTATTATAATTTAACTATATTAGAATGTAAACATGTATCCACAAATGCATTATACTAATGAAGAAATGATTATAATTTAACTATATTAGAATGTAAACTTAAATAGTGAATATATGGCATTAAATTATTCAAAATTATAATTTAACTATATTAGAATGTAAACATATCTTACGTATTAGATGACGATAAAGGGCAAAAGATTATAATTTAACTATATTAGAATGTAAACTCGAATTCTGAATTTTTCCAGCTATTAACTTTTAATTATAATTTAACTATATTAGAATGTAAACCTCAATTTGTCATACTTATATTTCATATTATCACCATTATAATTTAACTATATTAGAATGTAAACCGCTGCAATTTTGTGCTTGCTGGCAATTTAGTAAATTATAATTTAACTATATTAGAATGTAAACAAAGATAAGGGGGCGAAAAAAATGAAAAAAAATGAAATTATAATTTAACTATATTAGAATGTAAACACATAAAAAGAATACTGAATTTATTCTAAAGCCTAATTATAATTTAACTATATTAGAATGTAAACAGAGTGGTTTCCATTTGCTGAAGCTTCCGTAAAGCAATTATAATTTAACTATATTAGAATGTAAACCCACTATATCTACAGCCTCAAAAGTATTATGCCTCATTATAATTTAACTATATTAGAATGTAAACATCTATAACTGCTAATCTTCCAAATTTTTTTCCCATTATAATTTAACTATATTAGAATGTAAACTTCCAAAAGAGTAATTAACTAAATCATTGATTATTATTATAATTTAACTATATTAGAATGTAAACTTTTTATGGTGTAACTTTCGTAACACTATTAATCAATTATAATTTAACTATATTAGAATGTAAACGTAACAAAAGTTGATAATGTATACGTCACTGTTTCGATTATAATTTAACTATATT
>JAVXNL010000025.1:0-14921 GCA_036645795.1 Clostridia bacterium | reverse complement strand
AGCAGCAAATGCTACTAGTAGTAGCATTTGCTGCTTTTAACTGCCAAACTCAGGTAAAATAAATAAGTAGCTATAAAATGATGTGTAAAAAGTATAAAGCACATCATTTTTTTATGCAATATATATATTTTACTATATAAACATTATATAATCATATTATTATCACAAATTCGGACTATAATATAGACATAGAAAGGAGATATGAATTTCGTATTTCAAAATTAAAAAAGAAAGGCTATTAAAAATATTTTAATTGTTTTATAAAAATATGAAGTTTAGAAATAGTACAAACATCTGCATATATAATCATTAAACTTTTTCTAATTCATCATATATCTATCACAATTGAAATGTATAATATAGTCATAAAAGAAATATAGTTTTACTAAAAGTAATAACTATTTTAGGAGGTGATATAGTAGTAGATAAAATTTTAAGTATAAAGTAAGAAAGATAAATAAGACTTAAAAATACATTTGAGTTAAAATACATAAAGAAATGTGAAAGGAGTGGTAGATATAGAAAAAAAATTAAATACTGTTTCCAAGAAAAAAGATGTTAACTAAATTTCCTAAAAAATGGAGGTGATAGATGATATAAAAATATAGAATAAAAAGTAAAAACTGAAAAGTAAAAAATAAGAAATGAAAAATATATAGTTAATTGAAAGAGGGTGATTTATGAATATAGTAGTAAAGCATAGAAAACTATAATTAGTTAAAAAATCCTAAAGGTAAAATTAGGATTATCCATAATTTTTAAAAATAAAAAACAATTCCTATACATAAAAGCTTGACTCAATTGAGTCGTAGCAATATAAAAAAGATACGATAAATGACGTAATAAAAAACATATAAACAAGAAATTTTTAAAGTAAAATTAAAAAAACTTTTTCATATATAAATAACTTGTGGACTAGAGAGAAATCTCTGGTCTTTTTTGTGTAACAAAAAGTCAAACAGTTCATAGTATATATTAGCATTAATTATAATGCTAATATATAAAGGGGGGAATTTAAAAATGTGTTGTAATAATAAAAGTAACAAATGTTGTTGTTGCTGTTGTAAAGAAGTTAAACAGCCAAAATGCTGTTGTTGTTGTTGCTGCTGTAAACCAGCAGAACCAGTATATAAATGTTGTTGTAAGGAAATTGAACAACCAAAATGCTGTTGTAATTTTGAAAATCAAGGCAATCAATGCTGTAACTAAATCTAGTATTAGACGTTATTTTTAAGTATAAATAGAAAAGCTAAAATTAGCTTTTCCTACATATTACTAGAATGCAAACACATTTAAAAAGTATTTAGTTTTTACATTCCAAAAATTCTTAAAAGTTGTATAAAAAAAGCTTGTAATTTAGGAGCGCTATACCTATGTTTTAACTTTTTATCTTCAACAGCTTTTATATATTGGTGGATTATAGAAGAATAATTTTTTTGTTCTATAAAATTAAATACTTTTTCCTCTGTTTGTTTTATAGTTTCTAGCTTATATTTAAAGTAGGATTTTTGTTTCATCCAAGAATACTTTTTTTCATTATTTTCTTTGTTAAAGCCTGTAGCATATGCACCCGGTTCAATAATGCCGACTTCTATATTAGCATAATCTAATTTTTTCATTTCAATACGTAAAGATGTTGCAAGACTTTCTATTGCAAATTTAGAAGCGCAGTAAGGACAAAGAAATGGATAAGAAATTCTACCAAAAAGAGATGAAATAAATATAATTCTACCCTGTTTTTTAGTTATGAATTTTTTTATCGCAATTTGTGTTATACATATATTTGAAAACACATTAGTTTCAAATACATTTTTAAATCTATCAACTCTAACCTCAGATACAGAACCAGAATCTCCAATAGCTGCGTTATTTATTATGATATCAAAATCAAATTCTAATATTTTTTCTCTATCTTTAGCTAAAAGTATATCTAATTTAAAAGATTTAATAGATAGTTTATTTTCTCTGGCTATTTTATTTAGAATAAGAGCTTCTTTTTCATATCTAGTTGTTGCATAGACATTATGTCCTCTTTTTGCAAGTGCAATAGAGGCCTTTTTGCCAAGTCCTGTTCCGGCTCCAGTTACAAGGATTGATTTTTTCTTGTTCAATAATATAACCTCCATTAAATAATGATGCTAAAAGAAGTGATTTATATAGTGTCGTGTTTTATATCTTTGCATAGCTTTTTATGATTTTTACTAGTAAAATATAATTAAATTTAGTATGTGCTATGTATGTTTATTTATACAAAAGTTTGATTGAAAAATATAGGGAAAATTTGTAAATATTTGTCGAATGCGGTATACTTGTTTGACTATTAGCATAAAATATAGTATAATAAATAAAACTGTTTATAGGTGCGATCTTAATTAAGTCCGAATATTTAAATTAAAAAAGGAGAGAAAAATGGATAATTGTGTTTGGATTGTATTAGTTTTACCATTGTTATTGTTTTGCAGCGTTATGTGTATTTTTATAAGATATTATGAAAATAAAATAGAGTGTATTGAACGGGAGTGTATGTATAAATATATGACGAATTTTGTGACAAAGCAGCCTAATAGATGGAAACTTACGAAAGATTTTGAAAAATATTTAAAGAGAGATTTTTTTAAGTTTTATTTTTTAGACATTGACAATTTCAAGAAAATTAATGACAAATTTGGTCATATTCAAGGAGATAAAGTACTGTTTATGATAGCTGAAAGTTTATCAAAGTTAGATAAACGTATAAAACTATATCATATTAGTGGAGATGAATTTTGTATAGTAGCATTGTGTGAGCCTAAAGATGTAGAAGAAATCGAGAAAAAAATTACAACTTTTAAATTAACTGTTAAATTACCACTTGGTGAAAGTATAACAGAGGAGATTTGTATTAAAGTATCGGTTGGGAGTTCTCAGTTTCCACTTGATGGGCAAGATTATGATACTATTGTACGTGTAGCTGATCTAGATATGTATAAACATAAGAGTAATTCTTGTTGTAAGAATTGTAAGAATCGTAAATGAAATTAAAGAGTAGTTTAAATTTAAACTGCTCTTTTATTCTAGTATTTTAAAAAGATATGTTGTATATTATAGTAAAATGTGTTAAAATTTAATGTGCGATGATTTTAAAAGGAGTAAGATTGATATGAAAAAAACAAAAACAAAAATTCCTGTTCAGTTACCAGGACTTAGAAATATAAAAAGTGTAGTAGCTGTTTTTATGTGTATGTTAATATATGAATTATGGTCAAGAAATGCTTTCCTAGCATGTATTACTGCAATAATTACATTACAAGGAACAGTAGATAAGTCATTTAAAATAGGAAGTGACAGAATACTTGCAACTATATTTGGCGGTGTCATAGGGGTAGTATTTATGTGCATTGAAGCATTGTGTGTTTCAAAATATATTGTGTTTATAACAGTGCCATTAGGTGTTTTTCTAATAATTTATATTTGTAGTAAGGTTATAAAGCGCCCAGAGTTTATTGTTATTGCATGTGTATGCTTTTTAGGTATAAATCTAGGACGAGCAACACATTCTTCTGCAGATTTTGTATATGCTCTAACAAGAACAGCCGATACTTTAATAGGTGTTCTTGTTGGAATGTTTGTGAATATGTTTAATGTTTCTATGTTTAGTAAAAATAAAGAAAAAAGTACACAAAAAATAGAAGATGGGAATATAGTAATTGATATAACAAATAGTAAAAGCTAGGATTAAAAAATATATAATGAGTAAATTAAAAATAAGATTGACTATAAATTTAGTCAGCTTTTTTTTTGAAAATAATGTCGAATATGCTTTGAGTGGTAGAATTACTATTGACTTATAATCACATTTGCTATATAATTGAGTAGTAATAAATAAAGATTAGGGGGATTTTAAATGAGTGTTTCAAAAGAAGATGTAAAACATATAGCAAAACTTGCTAGATTATATTTGAGTGATGAACAATTAGATAAAAATACTGAGGAATTATCGGCTATTGTAGAATTTGCAAATGAACTTGCACAAGTAGATGTTTCTGGGGTTTTGCCGACTGCTCATATATTAAATATACAAAATGTATTTAGAAAAGATGAAATTAAACCATCATTTGATAGAGAAAAAATACTTTCAAATGCGCCTACTAAAGAGGCTGGTTGTATAAGCGTACCAAAGGTAGTAGAATAGGAGGTAAATATGGAATTATATAAATTAAGCTTAAAAGATATCAAAGATAAGATAAAATGTGGTGAAGTTAAAATAAAAGATGTGTTAGATAGTATATATGAGCAAATAGAAAAAAAAGATAATGTTATAAAATCGTATATTACATTAACAAGTAAAGAGGCATATAAAAGAGCTGAAGAGTTACAAGAAAAACTTGATGCAGGAGAAGATATTGGCATGTTGGGTGGTGTTCCGATTGCTATAAAAGATAATATAAATATTTCTTCAATAAGAACAACTTGTGCTTCGAAGATGTTAGAAGATTTTTACCCGATTTATAACGCAACTGTTATAGATATGCTAGAAGAAGCGGGTGCTATTATTATTGGAAAAACTAATATGGACGAATTTGCAATGGGGTCTTCTACAGAAAGTTCATATATGCAAAAAACAACTAATCCTTGGAATAGTGAAAATGTGCCAGGAGGTTCAAGCGGCGGAAGTGCAGCTTGTGTATCTGCAGATATGGCTTATGCTGCTTTAGGATCAGATACGGGTGGTTCTATTAGACAACCAGCATCATATTGTAGTGTTGTGGGACTAAAGCCTACATATGGCCTTATATCGAGGTATGGACTTATTGCATTTGCATCATCTCTTGATCAAATAGGACCATTTACAAAAAATGTAGAAGATGCAGCTCTTATGTTAAACGTTATAGCAGGACATGATAAACGCGATACAACATCTGCAGATATTAAAAAACAAGACTATATGGAAAGTGTAGTAAATGATATAGCTGATATGAAAATTGGTATACCAAATTCGTTTGTAAAGGATGGAATAAATGCAGCTGTAAAAGATGCATATATAGAAGCAATCGAGGTGTTAAAAAAACAAGGTGCACAGATTATAGATATAAATTTAGAATATGCAAAATACTCTCTTGCAACATACTATATTATAGCAACAGCTGAAGCATCGTCTAATTTAGGACGTTATGATGGAATAAGATATGGATATAGAGCAAAAGAATTTGATGATCTAGCAGATCTTTATTCTAAATCTAGAACTGAAGGATTTGGTGAGGAAGTAAAGAGAAGAATAATGCTTGGTACGTATGTTTTAAGTTCTGGATATTATGATGCCTACTATAAAAGGGCAAGTCAGGTAAGAACTTTAATAATCGAAGATTTTAAAAAATCATTTGAAAATTGTGATGCAATTGTTATACCAACAGCTCCTTCTACTGCTTTTAAGTTTGGCGAAAAATCGAAAAATCCTGTAGAAATGTATTTGGAAGATATCTATACGGTTCCTGTAAATATAGCAGGATTACCAGCGATTTCTGTGCCAGGTGGATTTGATACAAAAGGTATGCCTATAGGAATACAGTTTATTGCTAATGCTTTTGATGAAAAAAAATTATTGCAAATTGCATATACATTTGAACAAAATACAGACTATCATACAAAGAAGCCAAATGTATAGGAAAGGATTTTTATGTTACAATCAAAACTAATAGGAGAGACTTTTAAAGAATGGCCAAATGAGGCAACACTTAAAAGTCATGGCCTTTTATTAAAAGGTGGATATATAAGACAGATGGGCTCTGGAATATATACATTACTTCCTCTTGCTAAAAAAGTTACAGCTAAAATAGAAAATATAATAAGAGAAGAGATGAATTCATTAGGTGCACAAGAGATGTTACTACCTGTAGTTGCCACAAAAAAATTATGGGATATGTCTCGGAAGGTATGATACAATTGATTCTGAACTTTTAAAATTTAGCGATAGAACAGGAACCGAGATGGTACTTTCAATGACCCATGAAGAAGCAGTTACATTTATTGCAATGACAGATGCTACAACATATCAAAAATATCCGTTTTCTGTATATCAAATACAAACAAAATTTAGAGATGAGGCAAGAAGCCGAGGCGGCTTAATACGTGTTAGAGAGTTTACTATGAAAGATGCATATTCTTTTCATACATCAAAAGAGAGTTTAGAGAAAACTTATCAACAATATTATGATGCATATAATAGAATATATAAAAGAGTTGGAATACCAGAGGTTATTGCTGTAAAATCAGATACCGGTATGATGGGCGGAGAAGTAGCTCACGAATATATGCTTTTATGTGATGCTGGAGAAGATAAAATAGTTACTTGTAGCAATTGCTCATATAGCGCAAATATGGAAGTTGCAGTAACAAAAAAAATAGAAATAAAAAAAGATAATCTAGAAAAAGGGCAACAAATAAAAGAAAAATTTGCAACACCTGGTGTAAATACAATAGAAGAATTGCAAAAATTAACAGGAGACAATATATCACATATGGTAAAAGCTGTAGTATATACAAGGATGGATACGCTAAAACCTATTATTGTATTTATACGTGCTGATAGAGAAGTAAATGAGGCAAAATTAAAAAAAGTAATACATGCAGAAGAAATTGAACCAAGAAAGAAAAAAGATACAGATGATATCTGTTATGGCTCAATTGGACCAATTGACTTAAATGTAAAAGATGCTACAATTATATATGATATATCACTTAAAAATCAGACTGGGCTTATATGTGGTTCAAATGAAGAAGGATATCATATAAAAGGTGTAAGTATGTCAAGGGATTTAGAAGTAGAAGAATATTTGGATGTATATAAAGTTATAGAAGGGGACATCTGTCCTGAATGTCAACATAATTCTCTTGTTATATCAAAAGGAATTGAAGTTGGAAATATATTTCAAATAGAACAAAAATATACTAAGTCTATGAATATGACATATATATCAAAAGAAGGCATACCAAAGCATCCAATAATGGGTTGTTATGGAATAGGGATAGGGCGCCTTATGGCATCAGTTCTTGAAGCAAAAGCTACAAAAACAGAAACTAATTGGCCTGCCTCTATAGCGCCATTTGATATTCATATATGTCCAATTGATTATGTAAAATCTGAAATAGTTCATCTTAGAACAGATATAATATATAAAGAGCTAAAAGCAAAAGGATTAGATGTTTTACTAGACGATAGAACAAAAAGTCCTGGAATAAAGTTTGCAGATGCAGATTTGATAGGTGCACCAATACGTATTGTATTAAGTCCTAGAAATCTACCAAATGATTTAGTAGAAGTTAGAGTTCAAGGAGAAGAAGCAAACCTTATAAACCTAAATAAACTATATGAATATATAGAAACAAAAAGAGAAAAAATATTTGAGGGGGTAAAATAAATGACAAAATATGAAGTAGTAATTGGACTAGAAGTACATGCGGAACTTTCAACTAATACAAAAATATATTGTAATTGTACAACAGACTTTGGTGCAGACCCAAACACACATTGTTGTCCAATATGTACAGGAATGCCTGGTACACTTCCTGTACTAAATGAAAAAGTAGTAGAATATGCTGTAAAGGCAGGACTTGCAACAAACTGTGAAATTGCAAAGTTTTCAAAACAAGATAGAAAAAACTATTTTTATCCAGATCTACCAAAAGCATTTCAGACATCACAATATGATTTACCTTTATGTGAACATGGATACTTAGATGTAAATATAAGTACAGGTAAAAAAAGAATAGGAATAACAAGAATACATATAGAAGAAGATGCCGGGAAATTAATACATGATGCATATACAGGAGATACTTTAGTAGATATGAATAGATGCGCTGTCCCCCTTATAGAGATAGTATCAGAACCAGATTTGAGTGGAGCAGAGGATGCTATAGCATATATGCAAAATCTAAAATCAATATTAGAATACTTAGAAGTATGTGATTGTAAAATGCAAGAGGGCTCACTTAGGTGTGATGTGAATTTATCAGTAAGACCAGTAGGGCAAAAAGAGTTTGGAACAAGAACAGAAACAAAAAATTTAAATTCATTTAAAGCAATACAACGCTCAATAGAGTATGAAACAAAAAGACAAATTGAAGAAATTGAAGCTGGAGGAATAATATATCAAGAAACGAGAAGATTTGATGATACAAAAGGTATAGGTTATGCAATGCGTACAAAAGAAGATGCTCATGATTATAGATATTTTCCAGAGCCTGATTTAGCACCAATAGTCTTATCTAAAGAATATATAAAAAACATAAAAGATAATTTGCCAGAAATGCCACATGTAAGAAAAGAAAGATATATTAAAGAATATAAACTTAGTGAATATGATGCTGAACAACTTACAAATTCAAAAAATGTAGCACAATTTTTTGAAGACTGTGTGGCAATATGCAAAAACCCAAAAACGGTAGCAAATTGGCTTATGTCAGATTTTGCAAAAATGCTAAATGAAGCAGAAATCGATATAACAAAGTCAAAAGTAACACCAGATATATTAGCAGGACTTGTAGTATTAATTGATAAAAAAACAATAAGCTCTGCAATAGCTAAAAAAGTATTTCCTGATATGTTTGAAACTGGAGAGCGTGCAGAAAGTATAGTAGAAAAAAAAGGACTTGTTCAAATAAGTGATGAAGGTCAAATAACTGCTATAGTTAAGAAAATAATAGATAATAATCCACAATCAGTATCTGACTATAGAGCAGGAAAAGATAAAGCAATAGGCTTTTTGGTAGGGCAGATAATGAAAGAAACTCGTGGAAAAGCAAATCCACAAATTGTTAATAGTTTACTTATAGATGCATTAAAAGATTAAAAAATGGAGGTGGTATAATGTCAAATAAAAAAAATATTTTAATAGTAGTTATAATTGCTATAATTATAACTTTAGTAGTATCCTTTATATTTTGGATGAATAAAAAAGAACCAGAACCCATAAATTTGAATATGGAACAATTAGAATTGGACTTTCAAACAAAAGGTAGATTTGAGGATATGAAAACTGTAAAAGTGGACAAAAGTATTCTATTATCAGATTTTAAAATAGAGGAAGCTTTTGTTGAAGAGCAAATTGGTCAAATACCACTTATAAATATAAAATCAAGTATGTATGTAGTAATAAAAGCAACTCCAGGAAAATCGGAATATGTAAAACAAAGGTTAGAAGAGTATGCAATAAATTATGAAAAGCAATGGGCTAGCTATTTAGAAGATCAATATGATTTAGTTAAAAAAAGGCAAATAGGTATAAATGGCGATTATGTATATTTGATAATAGCTGATACAGCAAATGAATTAAAAGACTTAATAAAATAATTAATAGTTAAAACAACAAGTATACTTTAAAATGGGTGTATAACGGCTGTATAACATATGTGGGGGAAAATAATTTCTCTCACATTTTTTTGAGCTTACTATTGACAAAGAACCTTTTAAAATGGACTATATTTGTTATTACTTTTTTGAATATGCAAAGTAAAAAATATAAAAAAAGCCTAAAAGAACTTGACTAAACATTTGTTTTGATATATAATTGGAGTAGGTGATAAAATGGAGAAAGAAACTATTGATATAAATAGTAATATTCAATTTTTAAAAGGTGTTGGACCAGTAAAGGCATGTCTTTTAAATAAATTAGGGATATTTAATATAAAAGACCTAATGGAATATTATCCTAGAGCGTATGAAGATAGAACAAAATTAACAAAAATAAGTGAGTTTCAAGATGGAGAGTATGTGTTATTTATAGGTAAGATAGATACTCCGGTAAGAGTACAAAGAATAAGGAAAAATCTAAATATATTTAGTACAATAGTCTTAGATAATACAGGTGAGTGTAAACTTACTTTTTTTAATCAAAAATATATAAAGGACAGATTAATCTTAGACGAGAAGTATTTGTTTTATGGAAGGGTAGTACATGACATAGGGAAAACATCTGTAGAAAATCCTCAGATATATAATTTATCTGATATAGATAAAATACAAGGAATATACCCAATATATACACTAACTTCAGGTATTACACAAAATTATTTGTTTAAATTAATGCGATATGTATATGATACAAAACCCATTATAAAAGATATATTTAGTGATAAGTTTAGAAAAAAATATGGGCTTGCTGAAATAAATTATGCAATGCAAAATGTACATTTTCCTAAAGATTTTAATGCTGTAGATGTGGCTCGTAAGCGTCTTATATTCGAAGAATTATATATGTTACAATTAGCATTAATGACTATAAAAAATAGAAGTTTATGCAAATCTAAAACGAATAAATTTGAAGATGTAGATATATCTGAGTTCTTAGAGTTATTGCCTTTTAAATTAACTAAAGCTCAATTAAAAGTTATAGATGAAATAATAGAAGATATGAGCGGAGAAAAGCTAATGAATAGATTAGTTCAAGGAGATGTTGGAAGTGGAAAAACAATAGTTGCAGCAATTGCTATGTATATTGCAGTGAAAAATGGATATCAAGCAGCACTGATGGCACCTACTACAATACTTGCAAATCAACATTTTGTTGAATTAAAAAAATATTTTGACAACTTGGGTATTAAAGTAGATATTATAACATCTAGTATCACTAAAAAAAATAAAGAGAAGATAATAGAAAAATTAAAAAATAAAGAAATAGATATACTAATTGGAACTCATAGTATTATTGAGGATAATATAGCTTTCAATAATATTGGTCTTGTAATAACTGATGAACAACATAGATTTGGTGTAAAACAAAGAATGATACTTGAAAGTAAAGGGCATGCTGTAGAAACAATCGTAATGACCGCAACACCAATACCTAGGTCACTTGCTATAATGTTGTATGGAGATTTAGATTTATCTATAATAGATGAGATGCCACCCGGAAGACAGAAGGTAAAGACATATGCTGTTGATCAAACTTATGATATGCGTGTAAATCATTTTATAAGAAAACATATAAAAGAAGGCAGACAAGTATATGTAGTATGTCCACTTGTTGAAGAAAATGAAGAACTTAATTTAAAGTCTGTACAAGAAGTATATGAAAAATATAAAACAGATGACTTTAGGGATTTAAAAGTAGAATATTTACATGGGAAGATGAAAAACAAAGAAAAAGATGAGAAGATGCAGCAATTTAAAAATAATGAAATTAATATACTTATATCTACGACTGTAATAGAGGTTGGGATAAGTGTAAGTAACGCAACAATTATGGTTATAGAAAACGCAGATAGGTTTGGTCTTGCAGCACTACATCAATTAAGAGGAAGAGTGGGAAGAGGTATGCATCAATCATACTGTATATTAAAAAGCAATAATAGATCTTCTAAGTCTATCCAAAGACTTAAAATAATGGAAAAAAGCAATAGTGGATTTGAAATAGCACAAAAAGATTTAGAGCTTAGAGGGCCTGGAGATTTTTTTGGCATGAGACAATCAGGATTACCAGAGTTTAAACTCGCTAATCTTTTAAAAGATATAAACATTTTAAAAGATGCGGGAATTTCTGCAAAAAATACAATAGAAGAGGATGTATATTTACAAAAAGATGAAAATAGTGAATTAAAACAGGCTTTATTTCAAAAGTTTGGAGAACAACTAAAAAATATAGGCACATAGTTTGAGGGAGGAGATAGTATGGAGGGAAAAAATATATATAATAGAAATAAAAATTCAGATACAGTAGAAGCAAAAAGAGTAAAAAATAACAACCTTAATGATTTTTTTTCAAATGTAACGCATGTATTATTTGATATAGATTCGACTTTGATTTTTCACGATTATACTAATGATTCAGAAAAAATATTAAACTATTATGGGGTTTTTGAGTGTGCAGATTTAGATAAAATAAAAAAAGAGATGAAATTTTTCTTTGAAGATAGAAGAGAAGAATTATATAGTGATATTATTACAAAGCAGCGTATGGCAAAATTACTTGAAAAGTATGTACCACTTTTTAAAAAGTATAATATAAGTGGAATACAAGTAATTGATGCATACGGTAAAATCGGTATAGATAAAAAATGTAGTGAGACCAAAAAAGTATTACAAGAACTTAAAAAACGAGGTTATAGATTAGGTGTCGTATCTAATTGGTTTAGAGATACCCAGATGAGTGAATTAAACAAATATGGCTATACAAAGTATTTTGATGAAATGTATTTTTGGGATAATGAATATCCTAAACCACATATAAAGGGATGTGGTGTAAATATTCCCAAAAGCAAAAAAGAAAACTATGTATTTATAGGAGATAATTTAGAAGAAGATATTTTATTTGCAAAAGCTTTAGATATAAAATCTATATGGCTATCTTTAGAAGAGGTAGAAGAAGAGTATGTTTTTATACAAAATATGAAATTAAATAGTATAGTATACCCAGATGCTACTATAAAAAAACTTATAGATATACTAAATATACTGAAATAATAAATATACTAAAATAATAAATATACTAAAATAATAAAATAATAAATTTATATAATTTAGTATAACAACTAAAAAATATACACATCAAACATTGTTAGTATTTGATGTGTATATTTAGTATAGCTGTTTAAATTTTATAAGCATTTTTGTTATAGTAATTTAGCACTTAAAACTTGACCAATTGTAAGCAAAATAAACACACAGAAAAATATAAGGGAAAAAGAAAATATACTTGCTATAAAAGACGTGCTAAGGGAGACTTTTTTAGTTCTATATCCAATTACAACTTCATCTTGTTTTGTATCAGAATTTTCTTGCTTTATATTAAACATTTTTTTTAAAGCAATTCTAGCATTACCAAATATTTTTTTGTAATTTATATTTACAGAGTAATAAGTAAAAGTTTGTATTAAAATTCCAGCCACAAAAAATATAATTGATATAATTAATATTTCCAATATATTTTCTTTTGGCGCACCTTTTATTATAAAAATATTAAATATAAGATTTAATAAATTAATTTTTAGTATACAAGATAGAGTATAAAACCAGCTAGCAAATATAGCACACCACTCAAAAATTGTAAGTAGAGCAGGTATAAATAAGGTTTTACTTTCATAATTATAATTGGTAAGTATAATAAAAGATATTTTTATTATAGTTGATACGATTGTTATAACTATAAGAAGTACAAAAATGATAAATAAAAAACTAAAAACGCCCATAATATTTCCCCCTAAATTTCTATTTTTTCAACCTTGTAAGTTCTAATAATTTGTTTGTAACTCTTTTATATAATGTTTTACTTTGTTTTTCTTTTTCTTGTTTTGTAGTAAACATATTTTTAATCTTGTAATTTTCAATCATTTCAGAATAAACAAATTCAAGTTTGTCACCAAATTCTTCTACAGAGTATTTGTTTGCGGTATTAAGACCGTTTTTAGTAAGTTTATTTTTAAAATTTTCGTTTGTAAGGATAGATATAACAGAACTTGAAATATCTGTATCTTTTTTTACTAAAATACCATTTTGGTTGTGAGTAATAAACTCAGTTAGATTTGGGGCGTATTTTGCAACTATTGGGACCTCAGCAGCCATTGCTTCTATA
This sequence comes from Clostridia bacterium, assembly GCA_036645795.1. Lineage (GTDB taxonomy): Bacteria > Bacillota > Clostridia > TANB77 > CAG-465 > CAG-465. The sequence goes on along the minus strand of JAVXNL010000025.1, from coordinate 1,377 downwards.
AAGGTAAGACCTTGAGTCTCGGTAAGAGAAGCGTTTACAAAAACGTCGGCAATATTATAGTATTTAGGGACATCTGTCCAAGGTACTTTTCCTGTAAAAATAACATTTTGTGAAATATCTAGTTTCTTTGCCATTTCAACAAGAGTTTCTTTTGAAGGCCCATCACCTACAACTAAAAATTTAGTATTAGGCTTAGATTTGAAAATCATAGGCATACTATTCATAACAACATCCACACTTTTTTCTTCAGCAATTCTACCAAGTAATAGTACGACGCTATCATTTTGTTTTATTCCAAGAGATAATTTTAAGCGTTCTCTATCTTCTTCTTTAAAATTATTTCTTGAAAATTTATTTACATCAATTCCTGTAGGTATTAGATACATAGGTTTGTTTTTAATTTTGCATTTATATTTTAAATATTTTGCAGTTTTTTTCGATGGCGTAATAATACATTCTGCTTTAGTAGCAAAGTTTTTTGAAAAAGTACGTGCAAACCTTTTAGGATAAATATTTCTAGTACCTTTTAATGGTATAAGGTAGTGCAGATAATCCTCCCACATAGTATGATATGTATGAATAAATGGTATGCTATATTTTCTGGCGATTATTTTCCCGAACAATCCAAGTGAAAATTCAGACTGAGTATGTATAATGTCTAGTCCAATTTCTTTAATTTTTTTAGCTACATCTCTAGAGTAAAATGCCGCAATTCTATTTTTATATTGTTTAGCTACAACTAGAGGTACACTTTTTAGCATATATAGATTTTGGTCATCTTGTAATGAACACGATTTAGATGGTGCAAATACGTGAACTTCGTGTCCACGTTTTTTCATTTCTTGTTCTAACATGTTTATAGACGTAACTTGCCCATTTACATTTGGGGTGTACGTATCTGTAAAAATACCTATTTTCATATAAATAATACAACTCCTTATATTGTAATTTGTTAATTTTTTTTCAAATTATAACCTAAATTATATAGTAAAACAATCTAATTGTCAAGAGTTGTAGTTAATATATAGACTTTGAAAAAAAGCAGAAAAAAGTAGAAAAGCTAGAACCGAGCTTAGACACATATAAGCTTTTACATAAAATTAAAATGACTTTTAGTAAATATATACAAGAGTTACTGCAAAAAAATACAAAATATGACATAATTTAAATTTAAAAATCAAACTTATTGAACTTTTTTCTTGTTTATGATAAGATATATTTATAACGAGAGGGGAGAAAATATATGAAAAAAACATTTTTTAATAAAAAAGGTTTATCATTAATGGTTCTAATAATTACGATAGTAATTATAGTTATTATATCCGGGAATTTGACAGTTTTGTAACTCTATAATTGATGAAAGCATTAAAAATGCTT
>JAVXNL010000024.1:0-15017 GCA_036645795.1 Clostridia bacterium | reverse complement strand
ATATCGCTTTATTAAAGAAAATGTTTATTGAAGATAAAATGTAGGAAAAAATCATAAAATTGCACTTCTATGGAAGAGGCATTTAATGTAATAAAAAAAGTATCCTTTAATTGGAAATTTTATGGAATGTTAATATTTAAAGTTTGTGACCCAATTCGTGTAATTGCTAAAATGGTGAAAAATTTGAACTGGAATTTCTAAAATTACATTAATTTTAAGGCTGATAATAATCATAATAAAATTGTAAAAGGAGGAAAAAATGGATAAGTTTAAATTAGTATCAAAATATAAGCCAACAGGCGACCAACCTGAGGCAATAAAAACATTAGTCGATGGAATTAATAAAGGGCTAGATGCTCAGACACTTCTAGGTGTTACTGGCTCAGGTAAAACATTTACAATAGCAAATGTAATAGAACAGATACAAAAACCAACAATAATAATGGCACATAATAAAACACTTGCTGGACAACTTTACTCGGAGTTTAAGGAGCTATTTCCAGATAATGCTGTGGAATATTTCATATCATATTACGATTATTATCAACCAGAGGCATATATAGCATCAACAGATACTTATATAGAAAAAGATAGTAGCATTAATGATGAAATAGATAAGCTACGTCATAGTGCAACAGCTGCATTATTTGAACGTAAAGATGTTATTATAGTTGCAAGTGTATCATCAATTTATTCACTTGGTTCACCAGAAGATTATTCATCAATGGTTTTATCAGTAAGACCCGGTATGCAAAAATCAAGAGATGAAGTTTTGCAAAGACTTGTTGAAATGCAATATATAAGAAGCGATATGGAGTTTTTAAGAGGAAATTTTAGAGTGAAAGGTGATATAGTGGACATATTTCCTGCTGATAGTAGTGACGATGCAATAAGATTAGAATTTTTTGGGGACCAAATAGATAGAGTATGCTTAATAGAGGCCATAACCGGTAAAGTAAAAGCTACTTCAAAACATGAATTTATATATCCTAAATCTCATTATGTAATACCCCAAGAAAAAGTAAATGAGGCAATATACAAAATACAACAAGAACTAGATAAAAGTTTGAAATCTTTTAAAGAAGAAGAAAAAATAGTTGAAGCATATAGACTTGAGCAAAGAACAAACTTTGATATTGAAATGTTAAAAGAAACTGGGTTTTGTCAAGGCATTGAGAATTATTCTGCTGTGTTAAGTGGTAGAAAACCAGGTTCTACGCCATATACGTTATTTGATTATTTGGGGGATGACTTCTTAGTTGTAATAGATGAATCACATGTAACAATACCACAAATAAGAGGAATGTATAATGGGGATAGAGCACGAAAAGAGTCTCTTGTACAAAATGGTTTTAGATTGCCATCGGCGTTTGATAATAGGCCACTGCGTTTTGATGAATGGGAAGGGAAAGTAAAGCAATCGGTTTTTGTAAGCGCTACTCCATCGGATTATGAAGCTTCAAAAGCAAAATGTGTGGCGGAGCAAATAATAAGGCCTACGGGTCTTCTAGACCCTGAAATAATTGTAAAGCCATCAGAGGGGCAAGTAGAAGATTTACTCAAAAATATAGAACAAGTAAGAGCCAAAGGACAAAGAGTTTTAGTAACAACACTTACCAAAAAAATGGCAGAGGAATTAGCTGGATATTTAAACGACAAAGGTGTCAAAGTAAGATATATGCACTCAGATATAGAAGCACTTGACAGATTAGAGATAATAAGACAATTAAGACTTGGAAAATTCGATGTATTAGTTGGAATAAATTTATTAAGGGAAGGATTAGATATCCCAGAAGTGTCACTTGTAGCAATACTTGATGCTGATAAGGAAGGCTTTTTAAGAAGTGAGCGCTCTTTAATTCAAATAATTGGAAGAGCAGCTAGGAACTCAAATGGAAAAGTAATAATGTATGCAGATGAGCTAACAGATTCTATGGATAAAGCTATAAAAGAAACAAATAGAAGAAGGAAAATACAAGCAGAATATAACAAAGCTCATGGAATAATACCCCAAACAATAATAAAAGATGTAAGAGACAGTATAAAAGCAACTTTTTCTGAGGATGAAGTAAGTAAGGTAGATGTCAAAAAAGGAGAAACAATAGAGCAAAGTATTAATAGATTAACAGAAGAAATGATGCAATATGCTAGAAAATATGAATTTGAAAAAGCAGCCTCTATTAGAGATTTCATAGAAGAACTTAAAAATATGAAATAAAAATATGAAATAAAAATATATAACAAATTATAAATGTATAAAAATATCTAAACAAAAAACTAATTGTTTAGATGTTTTTTATATAGAAAAGGTTATAACTTTAAGCAAAAAAAGCTTATTTAAAAAGGTATATGTATTTACTTAAAAAAAGTTGGACAAATTAGTCATAAAGCACTTACTATTGGAATATATAATATATATATACAATTTAAATATGAGGTGATGTAGATGGAAGATAAAAAAATACAAAAGGCAGTTATAAATCAAAATATAATAATGGAAAACAGAGAAAAAATATCTGTAACAGGTGTTATAGATATACATAGCTTTGATGATGAATTAGTTTTAGCACAAACAGATTTAGGAATCCTTACAATAAAAGGAGATGACTTGAAAATGAATAAATTAAATTTAGATAATAATGAACTTATTGTAGAAGGAAAAATAGTAGCTATTGCATATAGCGATGTAGCGAGCGTAAAAAAGAGTGGGTTTATGAATAAATTATTTAAATAGGAAAGTGTGTGAGTGTTGCTATGTATGTTACATCTCAATTAATAGAGTTTTTGCAGTTTGTAGCTATTGGAATATTAATAGCTATAATATTTGATTTTTTTAGGGCATATAGAAAGTTAAAATATATATCTACATTTGGTGTGATTGTACAAGATATTATTTATTTTTTTATTGCAACAATTGTAATAGTAATAGGTATAATAACTTTACTAAACTCTAGTATAAGAGTATATACATTTCTTGCTATAATATCTGGGTGTTCAATATATTTTTTTGTTTTAAGCTCATATGTTATAAAGTTTTATATATGTTTTTTTAAAGTTTTAAAAAAAATAATTAGCTACTTTTTATTGCCAATTAATCTAAATATAGACATTTTAAAAAGTTTTTACACTTTTTTTAAGAAAATATTAAAAAAATGTTGCAAAATGTTTTTTTATGTGGTATTCTGTATTAGGAAAATATTTAAAAAGTTAGAACAAAAGAGGGGTCGGAATATGAGAAAAGCACATAAACCAGACTTAAAGAGAAAAGACAAAAGAAAGTCAAAAAAAGGAAATATAATAACTGTTTTATCAGTAGTATTTGTAAGCTATTTTGTGTTTACTGTAATTGATCAACAATCACAGATAAAAAAATATGATTCACAAATAGAGATGTATAAATCAGAGATACAAAATAAAGTTGAACTAACTGAATATTATGGAAAACAAAAATCAAATATAAAATCAGATGAATATATAGAAAATGTGGCAAGAGAAGACTTAGGTTATGTAAAACCATATGAAAAAGTATTTATTGACGCTAATAAATAGATTATGATTTAGAATATATACAAATAAATTCAACAAAAAGTCAATAGAAAATCTTTCTTATTGACTTTTTATTTTTATATTTATATTTTAACAAGCCTTATAGTAACATTTGTTTTGTTATTAGTAGCAAGTATTTTTATGCTAGAGCCCGTATTGTTTATGAATTTTAAATCTAGAGAACCGTAATAAATTGTTGCATCTTTATTTTTAGGTACATAGTAAACGCGTCTACTATGAGGGTGTCTTTCTGTTATTTGTAGCTTAGATATTAGTGCGGCGTTATAAAGTGTACTGCTAATTTGGCACATACCGCCACCATCGATTTGAACTTTATTACCTTTATTATCAAAGCCTACAGCTTTTTTGTATCCTGCAGCAGAGTTCATAGGACCAATGGTATTGTTAAAAGAAAACTCTTTACCATTAGGGATTATAGTATCATTTAGCTTTTCTATAGCTTTTGATATATTAAAAACTCTATTGTTATCCTTATCATAAATAGATGTAGTATATGTTGCTATTTCAACTGGTTCTACATCGGCTTTAGGCGCTGGATTGCTTGGAGGAGTTTGAGTGCTAGGCTTTTGTAGTTGCTCTTTTGCAATATTTGCATCTACATTTAGTTTATCAACCTCTTCTTTTGTAACTTTATTTACATCTTGTTTTTCTTTGTTTTCACTTGCTGTATTATTATGATTTTCTGATTTTTTTACTTCATCATCATTGTTGTAGAAGTATTTATTAGAATTAAAAACAGTAAATATAACAATAATAACTATAGTAATGACAATAATTAATGAAACAAGTACAAATATTTTTTCACCATTGATATTTTTTTTCATTTAAATTACTCCTTTGGAATGACGTTTCAATATATATTTTGTGTCGAATTTAAAAAAGTATTCATACAAATATAAATTATATGAATAGATTGTACAAAAAAATAATATAATATAAAATAATATAAAAAATGTTAAAAATATCAAAAAAAATAAATTTACGTATAAACGCTATATACGTGGATTTAAACACAATTAGAATTCATACGAAACATTGAAAGTTAAAATAAAAATCACTTTGTGTTGACAAGTTTGACAAGGTAATGTATAATATTAGTATGAAAAATATCTGGAGGAGCTATGAAAGATAAAAATAAACAGCAAAAAAATTTAAAAGGTAAAAAAGAATATAAATTATTAGATGATAAATTTGATTATTACAACATAGTAAAGAAAAAATCAGATGAATTATATTATAAATATAATTTAAGTAGATTTATAGGAATATATAATAAAGATTTTAATACGGGTATAATAGATGAAGATATGGCCAAAGAGTTATTTTATAACTTAAATTTAAATATATGTAATCAAGTAGTATATGAGTATAACTATGAATATACAAAAGATGATTTGTTTTTTATATCTGATTTTCAAATTGATAAGATATTTAAGGATATAGTATCTACTTTTTTAAGTGTTGTGATTAGAATGAAAGAAATAGAAGATAAAGCTAAGTTGTTAGAAAGTAAAAATAAAAAAACAAAATAAAGATAAAATAGAGCCAAAGGAGGCTAGTTTAGAACTTGTTACGTTCTAAACTAGCCTCTTTTAAAATTAGTATAAATAGATGTATTTATTAAAGTTCTTTATTTTTTCTTTTTTTTGTTAGCTAAAAGCAATTATGTCAAATAATGTTCTGGGGGTTGCATGTTAATTGATGTAGCTTTGCTTATGTAAAGTTTGTTGCTAAAGATGACTGTGTAGGTTTTAGTGATTTTAACAACATATTTTTGAAATAATATTGAAATATTTGTAAAAAAGAGATATAATGAGTATCGATAGTGTACATATGAAGAAATGAGGTATAATAATGAAAAAAAGTATAATAGTTCTTTTTGGTGTTTTAGGTATGATAATGGGAGTTGCTTTGGGTGAGATAGCAAAGTCTATAGAATGGCTAAAATGGCTGGCTATTGGTGGTGAGATAGGTTTTAAAACACCTATTACATTAGATCTTAGTTTTATCCAATTTACGTTAGGATTTTGGTGCAAAGTTAGCATTTGTGGAGTAATTTGTTTGGTAGCTTTTGCATTTATAGCAAAGAAGGTTACTGATTGGCTAAAAATATAGTTGATTTACCAATAAATGATAGGCCTTATGAAAAACTGGAACTTGTAGGGGCTTCAAATCTAACAAACTCAGAACTTTTAGCAATCGTTATAAAAAACGGAACTAAAAAATTAAATTGCTTAGAAATTGCACAAAATATATTAAAAGGTAATGAAAACAATTCTAAAGTATCTGATCTTGAATATTTAACGAGTTTATCTATAGAAGAGTTGAAAACATATGAGGGCATAGGTAGAGTTAAAGCTATACAAATTTTATCGATTGTAGAACTCTCGAAAAGAATGCTTAATATATATGTTAAAAGTAAAGATAAAATAGTAAGTCCAAGAGATGTTTTTAATATACTTTTGTCTGAATATTTAGGAAAAAAGCAAGAATGTTTGAAAACAATATTGCTAAATAAACAAAATAAGATAATAGCTATTATTACTAATGCTATTGGCAGTAATGATAGTATAAATATAGGGTTAAAAGAAATATTTAGTGAGCCTATAAAACAAATGGCTCATGGTATAATACTTGCTCATAATCACCCTAGCGGGTCTCTTAGACCAAGTAAGCAAGATATTGAGTTTACAAAATATGTAGATGAGTATTCTAAAATATTTAATATTGAACTTATGGATCATATTATAATTGCTGGAAGTGAGTATTTAAGTTTAAAAGAACAAAAATATATATAGAAAATTTATTCTATATATTAAAAGAACAAATGTGAAAATAATTTGAATTATAGTATAAATGTAGTAAAGATAAGAAAAGGTGGTAATTATGGGTATAATGTCAAAAGACATTGGAGTAGATTTAGGGACTTCAAATGTAAGAATACATGTAAAAGGAAGAGGGATTGTGGTATCAGAGCCTTCAGTTGTTGCAATAAATAAAATAACAGGAGAGATACTCTCTATTGGTACTCAAGCAAAAGAGATGTTGGGTCGAACACCTGATAGTATAATAGCTGTAAAGCCATTACGTGATGGGGTTATTGCTGATTTTGGTGCTACAAAAATGTTAATGCAGTCTTTGGTAGAAAAAGTTGTGCCAAAGAGTTTGTTTTCTAGACCACGACTTGTAGTATCCATTCCATCAGGAATAACTGATGTAGAAGAGCGAGCAGTAGAAGGCGTTGCGTATAAAACAGGCGCAAAAGATGTTTTTCTTATGGAAGAGGTAATGTCAGCAGCTATAGGAGCAGGGCTAAGTATTGAACAACCAGAAGGTTCTATGATAGTTGATATTGGTGGGGGAACAAGTGAAATAGCAGTACTTTCTTTAGGTGGTATAGTTGTTTCAAAATCTCTAAAAGTTGCCGGTGAAAAACTAGATAAAGATATAGTAGAGTACATAAAGCAAACATTTAATGTGTTAATAGGTGAGAGTGAAGCAGAAGAAGTTAAAAAGCAAATTGGCTCTGCAAGCGCTGCTATGACTGAAGAAAAAACTACTATAAAAGGTAGAAATTTAACATCGGGACTTCCTCAAACTGTAACAATTACGACAAAAGATATAAACAATGCAATGGCAGATTCGTTATCTGAGATTGCAAGAATTATAAAGCAGACACTAGAAGAAACACCACCGGAATTATCTTCAGATGTAATGGAGCGTGGAATTGTAATTTGTGGCGGATGTGCTCAAATAAAAAATTTAGATAGATATATAAGCGATGAAACAGGAATACCTGTATTCATTGCAGAAGAACCTAGTCAGTGCGTAGCAAAAGGCGTTGGTATGGCACTAGATAATATTGAAGTTTTAAAAAAAGCAGTAAAAACAAGAAGAGGATAAGTAGGAGATAAAAATGGATTATAATTACAATTTTGGTGAGAAAAAAAAGAATAAAAAGAAACGTATACTATTTATAATTATTGTAATTGTTTCGCTTGTTATATTTACAGCATTGTTTTTTAGAAATAGTTCTATAGGAATTATAAATAGCGTTGCAAGTGTTATATTAAAGCCTGTTGATATAGTATATGATTTTGGATTTAATTTAGCAAAAGGTGCAAGCAGCTATTTTGGAGATAGTAAAAAAATAGCGCAGGAAAACGACTTGATAAAAGACGAAAATGAAAAGCTTAACTATCAAATATTAGAAAGTCAAAAGATATTAGATGAAAATAAGTCTTTAAAAGAAATGCTAAATATAAAGAAAAACTATCAACACTTTGACATAAAACTTGCAAAAATAGAATATAGAGAGCATGATAATTGGACACAGACTTTTAAAATAAATATAGGTAGTAGCGATGGAGTTAAATTAAAACAGGCAGTAGTACACCAAAATGGCTTAGTGGGATATATATCGCAGGTAAGTCAGGAGTCAAGTACAGTTACAACAATACTTGATCCATCATCTTCTGTAAGTGTAAATATAAGTACAATAAATGAGCCGGCAATATTGCAAGGGGATTTAAGTTTGAAATCAAAAAACAATTTGAAACTTTCTTTTATTCCCTTAGACGCACAAGTATCTATATCAGATATGCTTTATACATCAGGACTTGGGTCAACATATCCAAGTTCTATACCAGTAGGTAAAATAATAGAGGTTGTAAACAATAAAAATGATATGAATAGATATGCAATTGTTGAACCAAATACTAATATAAGGACGATAACAGAAGTTGGAGTTATTGTAAATTAGAAAATATACAGGGACAAATATGATATATTGTTCTTTAGTTAAAAATGATAAGGATGGTTTTATGTTAAAAAAAATACTTACAGTTATATATATAGTAGTACTATTAATGTTTGTATACTTTTTTCAGATATTTGTTATAGATACAAGAACTTTATTTGGTGTAAAACCAAACTTGATTTTAATATCTACAATAGTTGTAAGCTTATGGTATGGAATCTATACAGGTACGTTTTATGGCTTTGCAATAGGGCTTGTGACAGATATGATGTTTGGAAATACATTTGGTATGTTTACAATTACTTATACTTTAACTGGGATGCTAATTGGTGCACTAAACTATAATTATAGAAAAGAAAATAAGATGTCACTTGTATATGTAACATTAATTGCAACAACATGTTTTGAAATATTACAATATATACAATACACAATTATTACAACAAGATATAATTCAATACTATATTTAACTAAACAGATATTTATAAGCTCAATACTAAACATAATAATAGTATATATTATATATGGCTTAGTATCTAAAATAGTAGAGTATTTTGATAGTAATTTAAGAAAAAATTCAAATGGTTTTTAAATACCGTTTGTAAATTAAGAAGGAGGTGAGTTAGAATAAGAAAAGTTTTTGAGAACATATGGGGTGTTATAGATAATAGATATATAGTACTTTCAACTATAACAATTGTTATAGCAATAATTTTCATAGTGCAGCTATTTAATATTCAAGTTATAAATGGTAACTCTTTTAGAGAACAATCAGAAAAAAGAATGCTTAGAACAGAGACTGTTGTTGCGCCAAGAGGTGAAATATACGATAGAAACGGAGTGGTGCTTGCGACAAGTAAATTATCTTTTAATATAGAACTATATAAAGTTAGAGTAGAGCCAAAAGAGCAAAATTTAGCACTTGCAAAACTTATTGAAATATTAGATAAAAATGAAGATAAAATTTATTCTAACTTTCCAATAAATGATGAACTTAATGCATTAAATTTTGAAACTCCTGAGCAAGAAAAAAAATGGAAAAAAGATAATAAAATTGATGAAAATTCAGACTTTGACTCTGTAATAGATTTTTTTATAAAAAAGTATGAATTAGAAGATGTTTGTAACCCTATAAACAAAACACTACAAATAAAAATAATAAAAATCAAATATGAAGGAGCACAAAGTGCCTATTCTTTATTTAATAGTGCAACAATTGCAAAAGATATATCAGAGAAGAGTGTAGCGCAAATAGAGGAACGAAAATCAGAACTTTTTGGAGTAAATATAACTTCGGTTCCAAAAAGGTATTATCCCAATTCTAACTTAACTGCACATACTGTGGGATATGTAAATAAAGTAAGTGACAGTGAGTATGAAAAAATAAAAGAACAAGGATATAACATAAATAGCGTGATTGGAAAGAACGGAATAGAACAGTCTTTTGAAACATATTTAAGAGGTAAGGATGGTGTTACTAAATCAGAGACTGATATACAAGGTAATATTTCTTCAGAATATATTTCTGAAGAACCAATATCTGGTAAAAATGTAACACTTACTCTAGATTATAGGCTACAACAAGTTGCTCAAGACTCACTTGAGATGGGTATTAATGGCTTGCGTAATGGGACACTAGTTGGTAAGAAAATTCCTGATGCAGATGCTGGAAGCGTAGTAGTCTTAGATGTAGAAACGGGAGAAGTTCTTGCGATGGCGAATTATCCAACTTATGATACTAACAAATTTGTAAATGGAATATCTACAAAAGACTGGTTGGAATTAACAAAAGACCCAGTAAAACCAATGTATAATAGAGCAATAGCTGGAACTTATTCGCCAGGTTCTACATATAAAATGCTTGTAGGCATAGCGGGACTTAAAGCTGGTGGAATGACTGTACAAGAAAAAATAAGAGATCCAGGAATATATCCATATGGGCATCATCCTAAATGTTGGATATTTTCACAATATGGAATAACACATCGGATATGTTAATTTATCGGAAGCTATAAAGGGGTCGTGTAATTGCTATTTCTATGAAATAGGTAGAAGAATTGGAATATCACAACTTGTAGAATATTCAAAGCAATTTGGGCTTGGTACAAAGACAGGAATCGAACTTAGTAATGAGGCAGCAGGACAAATTGCAGGAGACGGAAATCCTAAAAATTGGTATTTAGGTGATACATTATCTGCAGCTATTGGGCAATCATATAATGCATACACACCAGTACAGCTTGCAAATTACATATCAACAATAGCAAATGGTGGGGATTTAAATAAGATTTCTTTAATAAAACAAATAAGAAATGAAAATGATGGGAAAGATGTAGCACTTAGCGAAATAGAAAAGCACTCTAAAGAATTTACCGGTGTTGATTTTAAAGCGAATCATATAGATATGGATCCATCATATATAAACGCAGTAAAACAAGGAATGTTTTCAGTTACAAATGACTCTGGCGGAACTGCCAATATTGTGTTTAAAAATAGTAATATACAAGTAGCGGGTAAAACTGGAACATCCCAAGTTACAAGCGGTTCAAATAATGGAATATTTGTAGGGTTTGCGCCATATGATAAACCTAAAATAGCAGTTGTTGCAATAATAGAACATGGTGGTGAGGGAACATACACTGCAAATGTTGTAAAACCAATAATGGAAGAATATTTTAAAATATCTACAGGAGATAAAGCAAATGAGAAGGAACAAAATATAGTACAAAATAGAGTTGAATTTTAAAATATATATGTAAATTGAATAAAGTTAGAGGTAATATAAAGTATATAATATATGGGGTGTATAACATATGTGGGAGAAAATAATTTCTCTCACTATTTTTTTTAGTATATATGTTAATATACGTGCTTTAAAACATATCTTGTTTATAGATATTTATTACAAATATTATGTTAAGGTACACTAAAATTCACCTTTTTTATACAAAATGCTTTAAAAATTAAAACTCATGTGATATAATTTTACTAGGTGATTAATATGAGTAAATATAAAATTGTTAAAGAAATCAATCCTGAAATATTTAGAGGTTATGATATACGAGCAATATATGGCAAAGACTTAAATGAAGATATAGCGTATACTATAGGATTGTCAATAGGCACATATGTTAAAGATATGGGCTATAAAAAAATGTTAGTAGGATATGATAATAGAGAGTCGTCTGTTTCTCTAAATGAAGCTTTAATTACAGGAATAATAGGTACAGGTACAGATGTTGTGTCTTTGGGCCTTGTTACAACCCCAATGTACTACTATGCTCAACAGTCTTTAAAAATAGTTCCAGGTGTAATGATTACAGCAAGTCATAATCCAAAAGAATATAATGGATTTAAAATGGCATTTAATGATTTTGGAAATGCTTGTGGAAAAATGATACAAGATTTTAGAGTGTTTACAAGTGAATTAAAATTTGATGTAGGAAATGGTAAGATTGAAAATATAGATATTAAACCAACGTACTTAGAACTTATAAAAAGTTCTATAAAACTTGGAGACCGAAAAATAAAAGCAGTTATAGATGCTGGAAATGGTACATCAGCAATTATTATAAAAGAAGTATTTGACATGTTTGAAATAGAATATGTACCAATATTTTGTGAGAGTGATGCAAGTTTTCCAAATCATCATCCAGATCCAAGTGTTGAGGCAAATAATGAATTATTAAAGGCTGCAGTTTTAAAAGAACATGCAGATATTGGAATTGGAATAGATGGTGATGGAGATCGTGTTGGAATTATAGATGAGAATGGTAATATGATATATATTGACTTTTATGCAATTATTATATGGAGAGATATAATGAATAAAGTGTCAAATAAGCATGCTTTATTTGATGTGAAATGCTCAAAGTCATTACCTGACGAGATAACTAAACTTGGAGGAATTCCAGTATGTTATAGGACTGGCAACTCATATATGAAGGCAAAGATGAGGGAAGGGAATTTTGCTTTTGGAAGTGAACTCTCAGGTCATGTATTCTTTAATGATAAATGGTCAAATATAGATGACGGAATCTATGCAGGTTTGCGTTTAATTGAAATACTTTCTAAGACTGATAAAAATCTAAGTCAATTATTAGATGGAATTACAAAGTATTATTCTACACCAGAGCTTATAATAAAATCAACAGATGCTTCGAAATTTCAAATTATAGAGAAGATAAAAAAATATTGTATAGAAAAAGGATATAAAATAAATGACATAGATGGAGTTAGAGCCGAGTTTGATAATGGATGGGCTTTAGTTAGAGCATCCAATACAGGACCTAATATAAGTGCTAGATTTGAAGGTAAAACTAATCAAGATATGAAAAACATAGAAAAAGAATTTATGGAACTATTAAAATAAAGGAGAATTTGTATGAAAAAAATATTAGTAATAGGTAAAGATGGTATGCTTGGAAGTGAACTTACAAGTAGGCTTGAAGAAAACTTAGAATATGAGATTTATGGAACAACATTAAAAACATTAGATATTTGCAATAAAGATGCTGTGTGTAGTATGGTAAAAGAAATTAAACCGTATTATATAATAAATTGTGCAGCATATACAAATGTTGATGGGTGTGAGACAAATTTCGAACTTGCAAATGCAGTAAATGGTTTAGCGGTTGGAAATATTGCAGAAGCAGCTAATTTAGTTGATGCAACTTTAATTCAAATAAGTACAGATTATGTATTTGATGGAGAGCTTGCTTTAGATAGTTCATATACAGAAGATATGAGTCCATGTCCTGTAAGCGCTTATGGGAAAACAAAACTGTTAGGAGAAAAAAATGCAGCTACTGCAAATAAATATTACATATTTAGGACTGCTTGGCTTTATGGGCAAGGAAATAATTTTGTAAGAACAATGCTAAAACTTGCTAAAACTAAAGATGAATTAACAGTAGTTGCTGATCAACACGGTACTCCTACATGTACTACAACTCTTTGTGAGATAATAGAACAAGTTCTTTTAAAAGAGCCAGAATATGGGATATATCATTCAACAAATGAGGGATTTACGACGTGGTACAGTTTTGCAAAAAAAATATTTGAATTAAAAGGAATTAATATAAAAGTAGAACCGGTAGACTCAGATGCTTATCCTACACCTACAAAAAGACCACATAACAGTAAATTATCTAAAGAAAAACTTCATAACGTTGGAATATATCCAAAGAATTATGAAGATGTGTTAGTAGAGTATTTGAAAGGAGAGAATTAATATGAAAGGTATTATTTTAGCAGGAGGGAGTGGAACAAGACTTTATCCAATAACACTTGCAATATCAAAACAATTATTGCCAGTATATGACAAACCCATGATATATTATCCACTTTCAACTTTAATGCAAGCAGGAATAAATGAGGTTCTAATAATTTCTACACCGGTACATATCGGAATGTTTGAAGCACTATTAGGAGATGGTAAATGCTTAGGTATGAGTTTATCATATAAAATACAAGAAAAGCCTGTGGGGCTTGCTGATGCATTTAGACTTGGCGAAGAGTTTATTGGGAAAGACTCAGTTTCATTAATTTTGGGAGATAATATGATATATGGACCAGGACTAGAAAAAATGCTCAAAGATGCAAGTTCACTAAAAGAGGGTGGAGTAATTTTTGGATATGAGGTATCTGATCCAACATCTTATGGTGTTGTAGAAATGGATGAGCTAGGAAACGCTATATCAATAGAAGAAAAGCCAAAAAATCCAAAATCAAACTTAGCTGTGCCAGGATTATATTTTTATGATAATTCAGTAGTAGAAATTGCTAAAAATATTAAACCTAGTCCAAGAGGTGAAATTGAAATTACTGATGTAAATAAAGTATATATGCAAAATGGAAACTTAAAGGTTTTAACTTTAGGTAGAGGATATGCATGGTTTGATACAGGAACACCAGATAGGCTAAATGATGCATCAGATTTTGTAAAAGCAATAGAATTAAGACAAGGTACGCAGATAGCATGTCTTGAAGAGATAGCTTATCAAAATAAATGGATTTCAAAAGATGATGCGTTACAGCTTGCTAAAAAGTATGGAAAAACAGAATATGGCCATTATATAAAAAGAATAGTAGGAGGTAAATAATGAGCAAGTTTAAAAAAATAGATACAACTATTGAAGGGGTATATATAATTGAACCTTCTGTATTTGGTGATGATAGAGGATACTTTATGGAAACATATAGTGAAAGCGAATTTGAAAAAATTGGTATAACAAATAAATTTGTACAAGATAATCAATCGAAATCAAAAAAAGGCGTTTTGAGAGGACTACATTTTCAAAAAGAAAATTCTCAAGCAAAACTTGTGCGAGTGTTAAAGGGTGAAGTTTTTGATGTAGCTGTAGATTTAAGACCAGGAAGTAAAACTTATGGAAAATGGGAAGGAATCATACTCTCAGAAGAAAACAAAAAAATGTTTATGGTGCCAAGAGGATTTGCACATGGCTTTTTAGTACTTACAGATACTGCAGAATTTACATATAAGTGTGATGATGTATATAATTGTGAGCAAGAAGGTGGACTTGCATGGAATGATCCAGATGTTGCAATTGAGTGGCCAATGAAAGATTTAAGTAAAGATGAAATGTTAACATCTCCTAAAGATGGTATGTGGCCTAGTTTAAAAGAATTAAGTAAGACAAATTTATTTGAAAATTTGAAAATTTAAAAA
>JAVXNL010000023.1:0-15281 GCA_036645795.1 Clostridia bacterium | reverse complement strand
TGATACATAACTGCGAGATATCCCTAGTTCATCTGCTATTTGTTGCTGCGTTTTTGGAACATTTCCATTTATACCATATCTCAAATTCATTATATATTTTTCTCTTTTGGGAAGTTTAGTATCTATATATTTTATAATCTGATCACTCATAACTTTATTATATATCGTATCAATAGCATCTTTTGTATTAGAATCCAAAGTTTCTACAAGTTCCATATCATTTCCATCTTTATCAGTACCAATTATTGTATTCATTGATACTTCACTTTTTTGTTTTTTTGTAGCTCTAATATTCATTAATATTTCATTTTCTATACATTTACTAGCGTATGTAGAAATCTTGTAATTCTTCTCTTGACTAAAACTATTAATAGCTTTTATTAGGCCAATTGAACCAATTGATATTAGATCTTCCATTTCTTGTTCGTTTTTCGCATATTTTTTAACAATATGTGCTACAAGCCTTAAATTATGTTCTATTAATTTGTTTTTCGCCTCCTTATCTCCTTCAAAATATCTTCTTAAATAATATTCTTCTTCTGTTTTTGAAAGAGGTTCTGGAAATAAATTGTTATTTGAAATATATCCAAATAGAAAAAAAATATGTGATAGTATATTGTTTATTACATTTAAAAGCATATACATCCCTCCAAAGCTTTGTTATAACATATTTTATGTAGAGATATACTATAATTGCATGTCAGTCTTGTACTAAATATAAAAAGTAGTATAAAAGCTATTAAAACTAAAATAAATACCTATTTATTTTGTAATGTTCTCGCTAATAACCTTTATTTATATTTTCTATATAACTATCATATTTTTTAATCGCTCGTAATACATTTAACTTTGCCATATCGTTAATGACTTCTGATTTAGGTAGTTTGGTTTTAGCACTTTTAACTTTACTCAAAGTCTCTAGCCATCCCCTATGTTTTTCAAATTTGAATATCCACATATCTTCTTTTAAATAAACATGTACATATTTATTAATTACAACTATTCTCACTTCTAGCAAAAATTCATATATAGGAACTAAAATTCCATTTTTTCCTTCGCCAATCAAAAACGCTACACTTTTATTAGTTATTACAACTTCACCATGTATTTTTTCGTTTTTTGTTAAAAATATTGCTTTATTTCTACATTTGACTTCTTCTTTTTTTAATATTTCTCTTATTTCTATACTCAATTCTATCACCTATAATTTAATTATACCATACCACTCAACAGCTTATTACATTTCATATTATATATTTAGAGTTGTATTATAAGAGTTTTGCCATTAAATATATTTGAATTTATAATTTTGTCATCCTCTTTTTTAGACTCTTTATCAAAAAAGAGTTCATAACGCCTATGTTATAAACTCTAATTACATATCTACATTATTATTTTTACTGCTATGCATTTCTTTTACTAACTCTATTTATCTATACTTTTATTATTTCAAAAAACCATTTATAATCTGATTTTCCGCTTGTTTTTCAGTAAGCCCAAGTGTCATAAGTTTTATTACTTGTTCTCCTGCAATTTTTCCAATTGCAGCTTCATGTATAAGTCTTGCATCTACATTATTCGCTTCGATTTCAGGTATTGCTTTGACAGTTGCACTATCCATTATTATCGCATCGCATTCTACATGACCAAAACATTTAGTATTTCCTTTTATTTTTGATATAAACTCTTGATTTGAAAAATCTTTTGCTACAGCCCTAGATACCACTTTAGTACTTGAGCCTTCACCTAAAAGTTCCACATCAAATAAAGTTTTAGCGTATTGTTCTCCATGCGTCATTATTTTTTCTGTTATGAAAAAATTAGTATCTGCTTCTAACTTTCCTATTGTCTTTCTTATTGCCGAGTCTACACCTTTTATTTGAATTGTTTCCATCTCCATTGTTGACCCTTTTTTTAAATTAACTATTGTCTGAGGATTAAGTATTCTTTTTCCAGTTCCCTCGCCTTGTCCATAATGTTTTTCTATATACTTTACAGTTGCGCCTTCTTCTAAAAAGAATCTATGTATTCCATCGTGCTGTGAACTCTTAGTTGCACAATTATCAATTCCACAACCTGCTATAATTGTAACATTTGCATTCTTACCTATATAGAAATCATTATATACTACATCCGTTAAGCCACTTTGAGTTAATATAACAGGAATATGTACAGTTTCATTTTGAGTTTTCGCTTTTACTACTATATCAATACCTGGTTTATCTTTTTTTGTAACAATATCAATATTTTCTGTTGTTTTTCTATCTACGCCTTCTCCATTTTTTCTAATATTATATGCTCCTTTGGGAGTGCCCTCAATATCTGAAATTTTTTTTAGTAAAAATTTTTCTATATTATCCATTTGCTCCCTCCTTAAAGAATTTGCATCCATTAGTTTTATTTAACAATTTTGGTAATATATCTACTTTAGCCCCAACTTCTCTTATTTTGCCTTTTGCTATTACTATTATTTCGTCAGCTATATTTAATATTCTTTCTTGGTGAGATATTATGGCAATAGTTCCATCTTTTTGAGCACCATGCATATTTTCAAATACCTCTATTAGATTATTAAAGCTCCATAAATCAATTCCTGCTTCTGGCTCATCAAAAATCGTAAACTTAGATGCTTTAGCAGCAACTGTTGCTATTTCTATCCTCTTTAATTCTCCTCCTGAAAGACTGCTATCAACATCTCTTCTCATATAATCTTTTGGACATAATCCCACGTCTGATAAATATTTACAAGCATTAGATGATTTTATATCTTTATCTAATGCCTGTGATATTAAATCATGTACAGTTATTCCTTTAAATTTTACAGGCTGTTGAAATGCGAATCCTATTCCGAAGTTTTGCTCTACAAGATATGTTCATATTTGTTATATCTTGTCCGCAAAAAAGTATTTTACCACTTGTTGGTTTTTCTATTCCCATTATTATTTTTGCAAGTGTTGATTTTCCACTACCATTTGGTCCTGTTATGGCAACAAATTTACCCGAATCTATTTTTAAATTTATATTATTTAATATCTTTTTATTTTCTCTTTCAAAATATATGTCTTTTAATTCTAACATAATTCTCCTTTCTTTAAATTTAGTATTATTTATCTATAACTTAAAATATATCTAGCTATAGATATTTAGTTCATATCTTTCTATCCGCCTTCACTGCCTGAGGATTTTTAAAAAATATTTCTTCTATTTTTTTATCTGTAAGTATTCTTTCTATTTTTTTTATAGCACTTCTATATATATCATAAACCCTCTTACTATCATGTGCATCTGTTCCAACTAAATGTACCAAGTTATTTTTTAGTAAAGATATGACATTTTTTTTTGGAGATGTACCATATAATCCAACAATACTTCCTATATTAATTTGCAATATAGCTCCCATATCAATAAGTGGTAATAATTCTTTATAATTTTTTGTTACAAAATCATATCTTTCAGGATGTGCTATTATTGGAATAAATCCTTTACTTATTATCTCGCTTATTATAGAATTTAACTGTATTATTTTTCCTTGCATTGGAAGTTCTATTAAAACATATCTACTATTTCCAAGCGTGCATAAATTCTTATTATATATGCATTCCAAGACCTCTGCAGACAAATATACCTCATTTCCTGTATATATCTTTATACCTAGCTTACTTTGCTTTAACAAATCATTTAATTCAGACGCTAAGTTTTCTATTTGTACCCTACTTGTCTCTATTTCCTTGTCTATATAGTGTGGTGTAGCAAATATAGCTGTATATCCACATTCGTATGCCTTTTTTGCCATATTAAAACTCGTTCTAATACTAACAGGTCCATCATCTATTCCTGGTAATATATGACAATGCATATCAATCATTTCCATATATTTAGCCTCTCCTTTTTCTTGAATGAGCTAAATTATTATCTTCTATTTGCAATGAAGTTTCAGCATATTTGCTATAATATTTTGTATACTCTTTTCTTTTTTCTATTGGAACCATATTTAAAACTACTCCTGCTATTTTTCCACCAACATGTTCAATAGACTTTTTAGAATTTAGAAGCACATCTTTTTTTGTTATATTTGATGCAGATACAAGTACAACAAAATCGACTTTTTTACAAATAACTAAACTATCTGCGACTATGCTTACTGGCGGCATATCAAATATAACAATATCAAAACTCTCTGTTGCAACAGAAATTAGATAATCAAGTGACTCTGAGCCAAGTAACTCTGATGGATTAGGAGGTACTACTCCAGCAGCGAGTATAAACAGATTTGGTATGTCCGTTGCACTCATTGCTTTCATTAACATTTCATCTTTAATTTCATCATCATCTGTAACAGCTGCATCATTAAGGAAATTAGACAATCCCACGTTATTTGTACAACCAAATATAGTATGCTGTCTTCCTTTTCTTAAATCTGCATCTATTATTAATACTTTTTTGTTTGTCTGAGCAAAAGATATTGCTAAGTTTGCAGTTATCCAACTCTTTCCTTCTCCTGGCATAGAACTTGTAATTAAAAAAACTTTGCTTTTTTTGTGCGGAGCCAAAAATGACAAATTAGTTCTAAGAAGCCTTACTGCTTCTGATACTGGTGACTTTGGTGATTCGTGTACTATAAGATCTTTTTTCATTTTTCTCCTCCATTAATCTTCCATTTTAGGTATTATTGCTATAACTGGTAATTCTAACAATTTTTCTACATCTTCTTGCGTTATAACAGTATTTGCAAAATATACTTTTAAAAACAATATAAAACATACAAGTAAAACACATAGAATTACAGATATACTTATAACTTTAATTTTACTTATACTAACAGATTTATTAATTGGTTGGGCTTTATCTATTACAGACACATTTTCTATACTATATACCTCTTTTACCTTAGCTGTAAAAACGTCTGACAAAGTATTGGCTATATCTGCTGCTGTTTGTGAATCACTATACCTAACTTTTATTTCAAGCAATTCAGTATCTTTTTTTGAAGATACGTTTACGCATTTCATAAAATTTTCTTCTGAAATATTTAATTCTAATTTATTAATAACCTCTGTTGCAATTGATTTGCTTTTTACTATTTCACCATATGTTGCAACCAATTTTTGATTTAACAATATATCGTTTTGAGTTATACTTGATGCTTGGCCATTCTGTGGCGCTGCCGTTGTAGGTTTCGAAAGTACAAGCGAGGTTGTTGACTCATATTGTGGTTTAACAAAAAATGATGCATACAATAATCCTACCGCAATACCTACAAGTACCGCAATTACTACATATGCTTTATTTTTCCATAGCACGTATATATATTCTTTTATATCTATTTCTTCCATTCATTACACCTCATAAAATTTCACAACTATATTATACAATAAATTACACAAAAAGCCAAGTGATTTCAACCAATTAAGTGTAAAGTTTTATTATTTTTTGTTATTATTCAGTCAAAAAAACAATAAAAAAAAACATATTTGCCTTTCGTGCAAAGATGAAACAAAAAAAGTATATGACCATAAGACACAACAGGTACAACATATTCTGATTAATAATTTCACTGCATATTTACTATTTAAAAAAAGAATCAGACATCGATTAGATTACGTCTAATTCTTGTAGATTCAACCAATTCTTAAACTTTACAGCCCAGCTATAGACAAAGACCCACAATGCCTTTTTCAATTCCACCACTTTTTTTACTTATTAATATCTCTTACCGGAACACCAGCATAAACCCCTGCATTTTCTATGTCTTTTATTATAACACTCCCAACGCCAACTGTACAATTTCCACATATATTTATGTTGTTTTTTACGCAGCTTCCTGTACCTATGCTAGTAAGCTTTCCTATCTTTACATTTCCGGAAAGTGCAGCATTTGGAGATATGTGAACATAGTCATCTAATATATTATCATGTTCAATTATACTGCCTGTATTTACTATTACATGCCTTCCTATCTTGGTAGAGACATTTATAATAGCACCCGGCATTATAACAGTTCCTTCGCCTATATCTACATCTGTTGAAATTACTGATGTTTTATGAATTGCCGTGTAATAATTTACAACATATTTTTTCGATATTTGCTCTCTTGTATAATTATTTCCTATTCCTATAATAAAGAATAAATTATTTTTCTGCCTAACTAAAGATTCAATATAATTTATTTTACCTAATACAGGATATCCAAGTATATTACTGTTTTTTTGTATATTATCATCTAAAAACCCCAGTAGTTCATCTCCAGATTTTATTACTATATCAGCTATTACTTTGGCATGTCCACCACCACCTATAATTACAACATTTTTATACATTTTAAACCCTCCAATTATTATTTAAGCTTAAATACAGGTTCTATATCTTCATTTTTTTCATTTCCTTTGAATAATTCTACAGTAGCTTTTCCATCTTGAGCTATACCAGATTTTTTTATCACTATATAAACAGTTTTAATAAATATATATATGTCTAGTTTAACAGATAAGTTATCCACATATTCCACATCATATTTAAACTTATCTGCCCACTTCACTTGATTTCTCCCATTTATTTGTGCTAATCCAGTAAGTCCAGGTCTAACATCATGTCTTCTATTTTGTTCTTTTGAATATAGTTTTAAATAATTGACAAATAATGGTCTTGGCCCAATTATTGACATATCCCCCCTGATTATATTTATTAGTTGAGGCAATTCGTCAAGAGATAATTGTCTTAGTGTTTTTCCAAACTTAGTAAGTCTTAACTCATCAGATAATAATCTCCCATTTTCATCTTTTTCATCAGTCATAGTTCTAAATTTATATAAAACAAATATTTTTCCATCTTTACCAGGCCTTTTTTGTCTAAATATAGCAGGCGAACCTACTTTTAATTTAATTAATACAATAATTACTATAAAAAGTGGTAGTAATACAATAAAAGAAATTGTCGCTATTGCAAAATCTATTATTCTTTTCAAATACTTAGCGTACACATAAATCCCCTCCACTTTATTTAAACATTTTCTTTACACTCTCTATTACAAAATCTATTTGTTCATCTGTCATTTTGGTATCTGATGGCAAACACAATCCCCTATTAAATATATCTTCCGAAACACTAATGTTTTCTTGAGTATTACTAAAAAATTTGTATTTTTTGAATACTGGTTGCAAATGCATAGGTTTCCATACCAATCTCGATTCAATATTTTCATGTTCTAAAACTTTAATAATATCTATTGGTTTTATATGTGATTTTTCACTTAATGTTATAACAGATAGCCAATAATTTGGCTTACCATAATCAGCTATAGGCATCATAGATATTTCTTTGATAGTTAAAAAACCTTCTTTATATTTATTGAATATATACTTTTTCTTTTTTATTCTATCCTTTAAGACTTCCATTTGCCCACAACCAATAGCGGCTGAAATATTGCTCATTCTGTAATTATACCCGATCTCTTTATGTTCGTAATACATTTCTTTTTCTTTAGATTGAGTTGACCAAAATCTAGCTTTATTAATAAGTTCTTCATCATCTGAGACAAGCATTCCACCACCTGAAGTTGTTATTATTTTATTTCCATTAAAAGAAAAAGCTCCTAGCTTTCCAATCGTCCCGCTCATTTTGTTTTTATATGTAGCTCCTAAACTTTCTGCCGAATCTTCGATTATAGGAACATTATAGCTATCACATATTTTTTTTATTTTATCCATATCTGCAGATTGTCCATATATATCTACTACAATTACAGCTTTAGGGATATATTCTTGAAATGCTTTTTCCAAAGCTTTTGGTGACATGTTAAATGTTTCTTTATCACTATCTATAAAAACAGGAATTGCTTTTTCATATATTATTGGATTAACACTGGCTGCAAAAGTTAACGTAGAGCAAAACACATAGTCTCCTTGTTTTACGTTTAATAGTTTCAAAGCTAAATGTATTGCTGATGTTCCAGAACTTAAGGCTGCTGCATACTTTGCCCCGATATATTTTGATACTTTTCTTTCTAACTCATCTACATAAAAACCTAACGGTGCTATATAATTTTTATCAAAGGCATCATTTATATTTTCAATTTCTTTTTCTCCCATATGAGGAGATGCTAAAAATATTCTCTCTTTTTTATTTACTTCTTTCATGTCAATCCTCCCCATTTCTACTTTTTGATTTTAATAGTATTTTTAATAGCCTTTAAAGCTATTATACCAAAAGTTATACCAATTAAGACACCTGTTGAATCAATTAGTATATCTCGAAACTCCATACTTCTTCCTGATATAAATATTTGATGAACTTCGTCAGTTATTGCATATGAAGCACCAATTAAAAACGCTATAACTTCTTTATTTTTATTGCTTTTTACTACTATAGTCATCGTTATTATTAAAATAGCGCCACCCATTGTATATATGAAAAAATGTGCTGATTTTCTAACAATTGGCTGCATTTTTTCTACTATTTTATCTTTTTGTTTCTTGTCCAAATTTTTAGTTTTAGGAATTACATCAATTATATTTTGTATAACTCTACCACTATTTTTCTTTGATACTGTGCTTGCTTGATTAGAAAAACAAAATATAGTTATCATCCAAGCAAACAATATAACTAATATTATGATTTTAAATATTTTTTCTCTCACTTTACACCTATCTTTTCAATTATATATTTTCTAATATTTTAAAACTATACATCTACATTTTCTATATATGTTGGAACTGCTTCTTTTAGCACTTCTTTAACCTGTTCTTTTTCAAATTTATTTTCTTTTACACATTGCTTTAATCTCTCTATTTTTTGTTCCAATTCTTCTATATTCATATCTGTAGGTTGCGCCACAAATATTTTTTCATGTTTTGTTTTAATTAAACCTTCTTCTGACATTAGTAATTCTTCGTATAGTTTTTCTCCTGGTCTTAACCCTATTATCTCTATTTGTATATCTACATTTGGTTCATATCCAGATAGCTTTATCATATTTTCTGCCAAATCATATATTTTTACCGGTTCTCCCATATCTAACACAAATATTTCTCCACCTGTTGCATAAGTTAGTGCTTGCAATACAAGTTGTACCGCTTCAGGTATTGTCATAAAAAATCTAGTTATATCTTTATGTGTAACAGTAACCGGTCCTCCTGCCTCTATTTGTTTTTTAAATATTGGAACTACAGAACCGTTACTTCCAAGTACATTTCCAAATCTTACAGCCACATAATCTGTTTTACTAACTTTGTTTGTTGTTTGTACTATCATTTCGCAAACTCTTTTGGTAGCTCCCATTACACTTGTTGGATTTACAGCTTTATCTGTTGATATCATTACAAATTTTTCAACTTTATATCTATCAGAACAATTTACTACGTTATATGTTCCTAAAACATTATTTTTTATAGCTTCAAGTGAACTGTTTTCCATAAGTGGAACATGTTTATGTGCTGCAGCATGAAATACAATGTTTGGTTTATATTTTTTAAATATATTATTTAAACTTGACTCTTCTCTTACACTAGCTATAACCGCTACAATCTTTTCTTTTCCATATTTATCTTTTAATTCTAATTCTACGTTATATAACGTATTTTCATATATATCTAACATTACTAACTTTTTAGGCTTAAACTTCATTATTTGTCTGCATAGTTCACTTCCAATTGAGCCTCCAGCTCCCGTAACTAATACGATTTTATCTGCGACTATCCCCGCAATATTATTATTATCTAATACTACTTCGTCTCTTGATAAAATATCTGCTATTTCAACATCTCTTAGACGTTCTACTAAATTGCCGTTTTTTATAAAAGACTCAGTACTTGGCAAAAGCCTTGTCTTGCTCTTTGTATTTTTACAAATATCAAGTATTTCTTTTTTATCTTTAGGGTTAATCTTTGTTATTGTGAAAAATATCTCGCTCACATTAAAATCCACACATATCTTTTCTATACAACTTCTATCTCCTAGCACTCTTACTCCTGATATATTATAACTAACTTTTGTTTTATCATCATCAATTATCCCAATAATATTATATCTATTTTTCATAGTAATATCTATGGTTTTAATTATATCTCTTGCAGACGCACCTGCACCTATTATTAATAGATTTTTCTTACCACTATTGCTTTCTTCTATATTGTTAATTTTAAATATTATCTTTGTAACTATCATCCTTATAACAATCCTATATGATATCATCATAACTGAAATTAATATACACGCTAAGAAGTTTGTTTTTACAGTTACCATATTTAAATTAAATATCTGTGAGATTAACGAAACAACTATACAAGAGGTCATACATATAAATATATATATCAAATAATCTTTTCCATTTTCATATCTTATCATATTATTATATATAGAAAATAAATTAAGAAATACTTGATATACTATAATGGCTACAATTACGGTATTAAGTATTGTCTTAATTGTGGCGTAGCTCTTAAACACTTCAAAATTCTTTAGTAATAGTCCAGCAAAAAAATATGCTAGTCCAATTGATAGTATATCTATAATAGCAATAACTATTCTCCTATTATTGCTTGCTTCTTTTAAAATTCTCATTTATTCTCCTAACATATAATTTTTTTACTTTTCTATACCTAGTACTTTTTATATCACTTAATTCTTTAGCTATTATATCATTGTAACAAATGTATGTCAATTATATTATGGTGATTTAATGCTATTTCTGAGCTTATTTATGTATTAATTGATAACAATTCATTATATATTTAAAATAAATCAAAGCGACTTTAGTCACTTTGATTTATACTAATTACAATCAATTTATGGGCGTTGTTAAAAATCCAAAAAGCTTATTCACTTCTATTTTGATTTACTTTTATTATATTTCCTATTATAACAAATATAATTCCAATTACTATAAATACTATTCCATAAATTAGTATACTGCTAAATATATCGTTTGCTATAGCTCTTAATAAATCTGATATAGCTCCGCTTATAATATTTATATTATTAATCCCAAGTTTTGATTTTATAAACACCTCCGGAATTACAAGTAAAATACCACTTGATATTCCTGATATTCCATAGTAGGTTAGTACGCTTGACTTCCCTTTTATATTTATAAAAAGTAAAACAACTGCGATTACCCCTAACAATCCAAATAGTATAGGTATTGCTATTGCAACCAAAGTACTTATTTTAGACATATATGTTGTAAGTGTTGCTCTAATTTGTGTAGGAAACACTTCCGATTTATATACATCTGTAATAGTCGTTACAAATTTATCAATAGATGATTTTTGGGCGCTAGATATTATTCTTTTTTCTTTTTCTAGACTAGCATAAATATTTTTTGTTAAATTCTCTTTTATTGTATCACTATCTATTGTGTATTCTTTGTTATAATAGATTGATTTTATAGTTCCTTCAACATCTTTTTTTATTTGCTCTACACTACATACTTCTTTTAGAACATCTTTATCAAGCCCTGATTGTTCTATATATTCACTAAATTTGCTATTTATATTGGAATATGTTTTATTGTAAAAATCTTCCTTTTCAATTCTTGCTATCATAGAATTATACTTTAAAACATTTTTGTTAAATATACTAAGTAAGGTAGAACCAATTATTGTTAAACATAAAAACAAAACTAAAATGTAAGATATTATCTTTTTCATATCTTCCCCCCTTACTTATTTGCTTGCCAATCAACAAACTTTGCATATACCGCATATCTTTTAGTCGTATATCCTAACGCATCAAACGGATAACATGTATACAACATTAATATTTCTTCATCTTTTTGTACCGGTAACTTATCTTTTTGCGTTTCTTCTATTACTTGCATATCATATACTTTATAATTAAAAGTCCCATACTCTGTTGTTACTACTATCTTATCACCTTTTTTTATTTTAGAAAAATTCCTAAATTTATCTTTTGAATTGTGTGCGCAATAAATAATTGAGCCACCTTCGCCTGGAAAATAGCTCCCACTTGAATGTCCAACACCATTTTTTAACACCTCTAAAGAGTCTCCAAAGTATACAGGTAATTCAATTCCAGCACTCGCTATATTTAAACTTGCATACTTTTGCCCATATGATGGGTATGTTTTTATTTCTGGTTTTCCAGAATTTAAAATATTAACTTCCATTTTAATTACTTCAGTATTTGTTTTAAGCTCTGTTGATACTTTACTTATAAGTGATATAGCCATGTCAATTTTTTCTCCTAAAGATATCTTAACTAGAAAAGCAAATAATAATGCAATTAAAAAAGCAACTATTAAATCTATAATAGTTGCCTTAACTGCTTTTAGTACTTTATTTTGCACTATTTAATAATCCTTCTTTTTTTACAACAAACATGGCGATTGCTGCAACTATTATAGCAGATACTGCTATATATGAAACATTAGCAGAACCTGTAAATGGTAGTTTTGTAGATCCATTTATAGTTTCAATTTGCTTTCCGTCTTTGAACACCTTAATAGAACCCGTTGCAGCATCAAAATCAAAAGTCACACCTACTGCAGAACCTGCATTATTTAAAAGTCCTAATATTTTTTGCCTATCAGCACTATTTAATTTAGATATATCTGATACTCCAGCCTTATCCATAACAGTTATTGCTGCTTTTGCATTCGCAATTATTGTATCTCCTTGTGCTGCTGTAATAGGATTTGTATTTAAAAAGCGCTCTATCTTAACTATATCAGCATTAGACACAGTTACAGTCTTTCCAGCAACAACATGTGATTGTTTGCAATAATTTAATATGTCTTGTGATGTTGCACCCTTTACAAATGGTACTGTACAAAACATAACTATAAACATTATGCTAAAAACAATAGATTTATTTTTCATTTTTTCTTCCTCCTCTATATATCGCTATTATAGCACATATATAACTGTTTGTAAATAGATTTTTTGACTTTTATACTATTTTATTTTAAAAATTCAACTAAAATTTCACTGTTTAATTTTTTTGAATTTTATCATTTGTGAAACACAATATATGAAGTTACAAGAACTACAAGTTACATAATTTTAAATTATTATTCTCCAATAGTATTATATACATCTTCGTGTCTTGTAGGTGGAATTATAAAAATTATATTATCATATATTTCTTTATTATCTATATCACTTTCAAAAATCACATCACCACTATTTAGATAAGTAGAAACATTTTGATATTTATCTTTTTCTAATTCCAATTTTAATTTACTTATTGAAATTTTATTTTTACCACTTATATTTATTCCTCTTAATAATGCTATATATTGCATAATGCACCTTCTTTTTTATTATAATTTATTTAACAATTTTATCTAACCAATTTTTGTAATAATTTAATTGTTTTTCTGTATGGAAATAATGTTCTCCATTTTCTAATATTGCTAATTCACAATTAAAGTGATTAACAAAGTTTTTGATTATATTTTCATCTTGCATATTATCTTTATTTCCATATAAAATATATGTCTTTTTGTTCCACTTAGTTATTGGATTTTCTTTTACATATAAATAATAATCCCAATATATAGTTTGTCCAAAATCTGTTTTTATTTTTTTATTTTCTTCTAGCTGTTTTTCTGTTGTTTTACTCCATAGCATCATATTATCTATAATTATTTTCATATTAACAACTGGAGATAACAATAAACATTGCTTTATGTTTTCTTCTTTGTATGCTAATAAACTAAAATATGTACCCATACTACAAGCCCATATATTGATTTCAGTATAGTTGGATTTGGCGTACTCCATAACTTGTTTTAAATCCTTTATACAATTTTGAACTTTACATAGATAGTTAGTATCTGTTTTTCTTTCTCCGTGTTCTGGTAAATCAAAACTTATTAACTGGTAACCTTTACTTATAAGATTATCTGCTAATATTTTTATTACTTCATCTTCCTTATTTGACATATTTCCGTGTATTGCTATAAATACTTTGTTGCTTTTTTCTCCCCATATTATTGATGGAATATTATTAATTTTTATTTTTTGTTTTTTCATTACATTGCTCCTCAAAACTTGTAATTTGTAATTATTTATTCAAAGATAAAGTTTTCGGCTTTTCTTCAAGATCTTTATAAATATGATTATATTTTCCACTCACTTTATTTGCTTGTGGAAGTTCATCTGATAAAAATATTTCAACATCAGTTATATTCTTACTATTCAAAAATTCTTGCAAATCTTTTTTTGCTTTATCAAATGCTACTTTCTTTTCATCAGCAACAAGTCTTAATTCTAATTTTTGATACGACCTTTGTATTAATTGGAATCTAACAATTTCCTTTATTTCTTCCAATATTTTATAAAAAGACATAGGTGCAATTAAAATCCCATTTTCAAACTCTAAAATATCATCTGTTCTTCCTTCTATTTCTAACCAACAAGAACTTTTTCCACATTTACATTTTTCATTATGAACAATAATACGATCAGTTAATTCATATCTTATAAAAGGTTGTATATAATTAGATAAATTTGTAATCAAAACTTTGTCAGAACGAACACCATATCCAACAGGATTATTGTCTTTATCAACAGGTTCTACAATTACCCAATCCTCATTTATATGCAAATGTTTTTCAGAGCATTCACAAGCAACTTCTCCTGCTTCTGTACAAGAATAATGTGTTTGAACATAGCAATTAAATTTATCGGTTAATTTTTTTCTAATTTCATCTGTTAATAATTCCCCACCTGTAATTACAACATTAGGTTTTATTGTAAGTTCTTCAAAACTTGATAACAATGCAAGATTAAATGGATAACCACTTAACATAGATGGATTAAATTCATTTAATGCTTTTATAATTTGTTGTTCAGAAGCATTAACATCAACAGTAATTTTATTTTTCTTTCTAGGCATTTGTAATTGTAAATATCTAGACATCTCACAAGCTAAATAAAAACCATAATTTGCGAAAACTCCTGCTGTCCTTTTTCCATTTTTCATAAATGCTTTAAAATCTTCTTTTCTTGCAAAAGTTCTAAATGCTGCTACTGCCGAAGCAACATCTATATTTTGCTTATCATATAACACTATTGCAGGATTTCCTGTTGATCCAGATGTCTTAAATATAAGATATTCGCCATCTATCATATGACCAACATTATCTATATTGCTAGTAAATTCTTCTATTTTCTGCATACTAATATTACTATCTGTTATCCAACTATCAAAGTTTTTCATCATTTCTATTTTGTTAGTTGTAGGTAATTCTTCTAAATTAAAATCATCACCAAGTTTTACATATAAATCTCTAAAATATGGACTATTATTTCTAGCATATT
>JAVXNL010000022.1:0-16608 GCA_036645795.1 Clostridia bacterium | reverse complement strand
AAAAACTTGAAAAAAACTTGAAAAAATATTAAAATAGTGTATAATATAGGTGTGAGGTGATTACATGAATTTAGATATAACAGGACTTCGTATAGAAGTAACAGAGGCAATAAAGAGTTTTACAGAAAAAAAGATTGAAAAACTATCAAAATTTTTTGAACCAAGTACTATTTGCCACGTAACATTTACTGCACCTGTAAAGGGTAAGCAACATGTTGATATGAGAATAGAATATAAATCTCGTACATATATAGCAGAAGAGAACTCAGACGATTTATACTATGCTATAGAAGAATTAATATCAAAAATTGAGGGACAGATAAGAAGAGATAAAGCTTTAGCTGAGAAAAAAAGAAAAGAGACTCTTCCTCAAGAAAGTTCAACAGAAGATGTTGAAGCTCTTTTAGACGAAGAGTAAAATGCTAGATATTTTAGAAGTGGTTATGCCGCTTCTTTTTTTTGTCAGGCATATGGCATTTAACTAGGTGGTGACATATCAACTAACTATTAAGGAAGCACGAGTTATCTATCATGATGTATGAACTGTAGGACGTGTGAAATTAAATCTTAGTTCGATGTACAAAAAATTGATATTAAGGCTGTATAAGTAGATAAGACTACAAAACAAGTCAAAGAGGACTTAGTTTTGTAAGATATGCAAAATAAGAGTAATAATTTGGAAGAGATGGAATACAATAAATAAAATAGGTCTAGTATTTTCACTAGACCATTATCTAAAAGTAAATTTTGTAATATATAAGTTGAACTGTTGTATATCAAACAGTACGTATGGTGGTGTGAGAGAGGAAAAAATCATTAATATTTATCCTCAACTTGATTTTTATTATATAAAATCAGCCAAACAAAGATTACATAACATTGACTTTTGCTTTTGCTCATGGTATAATATAAATATATTGTTTGAAAAAGAGAGGTAATGGTTATGAAAATAAAAATGAAAATAAAGGCGAGAGACATAGTATTTTTGATTATATTTATTATAGTACTTTCAATTCCTATAATAAATGTAAAAAATTATTTAAAAGAAAAGAATGCAAAAGATAGTGTTAGTATAGATGGTATAATCTCAGATGCATCTGGAGAAAAAGGTGGCACATCTTCAGTAGCAGTAGCTGACGGAAAAAGTAAAACAGATAAGATAGTTGTTCCAGGAGATGCCATAGCTGTTGTAGATATTCCATCAACTGGTACAAGAGGTAAAATAAAAAATGGAACAGATGAGGAAACTTTAAAAAATTATGTTGGTAAATTTGAAGGTTCTGCGGAGCCTGGTCAACCTGGTAACTTTTCAATAGCTGCGCATAATAATATTGATACTGAAATATTTAGAAGGCTTAATAAAGTAGTTGAGGGTGATAATGTAAGAATAATAACCAGAGATTGTGAATATGTATATAGAGTATATTCTATACAAACTGTAAATCCAGATGATATAGAAGTTTTAAAAAATACAGAAAAAGCAGAGATTACATTGATAACTTGTAATACGACAGCTAGTAAAAGAATTGTTGTAAAAGGTGTTCTTGTTAGTCAAAAAGCTACCAAATAGTAAATATGTATGGTGGAATGCTGAAATTTAAATTTCAGCGTTTTTTTTTGCTAAAGCGAGATATTATGTAAATATAACGTGATTCAAATCTAATGAAGGCAATGCGTACGTAAAATCATCAAAAATGTAACAATTTTGCAATAAACATGTAATATTTTGCAATAAATGTTGACTTTTACATGCTTTGTGTGGTATAATTATATTATAGAGTTTTTACTATGAAATGTTAGGAGGAAAAGAAATGTTAAAAAATAAATTTAGAAAAATAAAAAATATTAAAATGAAAATCCTAAGCATAGTGGTGCTTGCATCTATGATGGCGGTTCAAATAGAACCACTTTCAGGACTTTTTGCAGCAGCAGGATCACTAAACTTTAATCCAGGTGGACATATAAATCCCGTATATGATAGTAACTATCAGTATAGTACAGGTATATATGATGCAACACTTGGTGGAGCTAGTGCATATTGTATGGATTATGGTAGATTGTCACCATCAGGTGTACTATCATTTAAAAATAAACTATCACCACAATCAACCGCAGTTCTTGTATATGGTTATCCAAATTCAAGTCCAGCGTCAATGGGGCTTTCAAGCAATAGTGAAGCACATACTGCTACACAACTTGCTTTATGGGAAATAACACAGGCAACTGGTGAGAATGTAAACTCAATACTTACATTTGACTATTCAACTTTAAGTGCCAATGCAGGATATGAGTCTCACGTTGCAAATGCAATAGCTGCAGCAAAGAGATTAGCAGCTAAAGCAAGAGGCGGCTATTCAGCAAATCCTACAATAAATATTACGGGAAATGGTGCTAAGTTATCACATACTGGTAATCAGATTGTTGCAGGACCTTATCAGGTAAATGTTTCACAAGCAAATGCATCTAGTGTAAACGTGTCACTTTCAGGAGCACCAGCTTCTGCAATGACTACTGATGCATCAGGAAACCAAAAAAGTACATTTGCAGTAAACGAAAATATATTTGTAAGATTAAGTGATGCTGAACGTACAGGAAGTCTTACTCTAAATGCAAGTGCTGATGGCGATAAAATAGTTGGTTGTAAATATGGTGATAATGATCCAGAAGTACAAGACTATGGAATGCTTAGTCGTGAACCAATAACTCTAAAAACAAATATTGGTGTTAATTGGAATGGATTAGATGGTAATGTACAATTATTAAAAGTAGACCAAAATAACAACAAAATACCAGGAGTTGTATTTGAATTAAAAGACTCTAAAGGTAGCGTTGTAGCAAAAGAAACATCTGGAGCAGATGGAATGGTTAAATTTTCAAATATTGCAGTTGGAACATATACCCTAACAGAGATATCAGCACCGGCTGGATATACAATGTCAAAAGATCCTATAAATGTAGTAGTAAAAGCAGGAGAGACAACAAAAGTTACTTGTGTAAATCAAAAAATAAATGGAACTCTTAAAATAATAAAAACAGGTGAGGATGGAAAAGCATTATCAGGAGTTACTTTTAATATTTTAAATGAAGATAAAAGACCTATAGGTAAAATAACTACAGGAGCAGATGGAATCGCTACAAAAAATGATTTACCAAAAGGAACATATTATTATCAAGAAGTATCAGCACCAGATTATGTTGTAATGGATACTAACATATATGAATTTAAATTAGATGGAAATACTATAACAAAAGAAATAACTAATAAATTTGTAAATGGAACTCTTAAAATAGTAAAAACAGATTCAGATAAAACACCATTAGCAAATGTGAAATTTCAAATATTAGATAGTTCTAAAAAAGTAATTGAGACTATAACTACAGGAGCAGACGGAATTGCTACATCTAAAGCATTACTTAAAGGAACTTATTACTATAAAGAAATTGAAGCACCGGATAATGTTATGATGGATAAAAAAGAATATGAATTTAAAATATCTACACAAAATGAAGTAGTTACTAAAAATATAGTAAATAAACTTGTAAAAGGTTCACTTAAGATAATAAAAGTAGACGAAAATGACAAACCACTTGCAGGCGTTAAATTTAATATTTATAACGAAAAAGGTAAAAAAGTAGACACAATAACTACAAATGATAGTGGTATTGCTGTATCTAAAGAATTACAAAAAGGAAAATATACTTATCAAGAAGTATCAGCTCCTGAAGGTGTTATAATAGATACAACAAAATATGACTTTATAGTAGAAAAAGATAATGACTTAGTTATAAAAAATATAGTAAATAAACTTGTAAGAGGTAAACTTGAAATATTAAAAGTAGACGATAATAAACAACCAATAGAGGGTGTTAAATTTGATATATTAAATGACCAAAAACAAGTTGTTGATAATATAGTTACAAATAAAGAAGGAATTGCTACTACAAAAGAATTAACTTATGGAACATATTACTATAAAGAAGTAGCAGCACCGGATAACGTTGTAATGGACACTAAAGAACATGAATTTAAAATAAAAGAAGATAAAAAAGTTATAACAAAAACAGTTGTAAATACAAAACTTGTTGGTGAATTAAAAATAACAAAACTTGACAAACAATCAAAGGAACCAATTGCTGGTGTTTCATTTGAAATACTAAATGAAGAAAAACAAGTTATTGGAACAATAATAACTGATGAGAATGGTATTGCAAAAATAGGAAACCTTTTAAAAGGAAAATACTTCTATAAAGAAGTGAAAGCTCCAGATAAATACATAATGGATAACAAAGAATATGAATTTAATATAGTTAAAAACAATCAATTAATAGAGAAAACTGTATACAATGAAGCTAAAAAATTACCAGTGACTGGTGGATTTTTCGGAACAGATTTTACAATAATAGCCACAGTTGCTATTATGAGTGCATTAGGATATATTGTATTAAATGTTATATCTACAAAAAGAAAAATATTAGATGGAGAAAATGATTTAATTGTATAACTTAAAACTAAGAAAATAAAATTTAAGGAAGTGGTTTTTGCTACTTCCTTAAATTTTGTTTAAACATATTTTATTTTAGCTTTTTTGTATGTTGAACTTTCTATTCTCATTAATTTATGTATTAATTAATTAATTTATTTATTTATTTATTTATTGTTTTTTGTTTTTTTGTTTTTTTTGTTTTTTTGTTTTTGTTTTTTCTTTGGGCTTTTGGCTAATTTTTTAAATTTTTTTGTTGACTTAGATGATATAATTAATATATAAAAAGGAAGTGTAAAATGAGATTATATGATTTTAAAAAGGGTATAATAAATAGTAAATTAAATGAGGTTGCAAAAGCGATTAAAGAAGGCAAGATTGCTGTATTTCCAACAGAAACAGTATATGGAATAGGTGCTAATGCATATGATGAAAATGCAGTAAATAGCATATTTAAAGCCAAGGGCAGACCATCAGATAATCCGCTAATTGTACATATATGTGATATTGAAATGTTAAATAAGGTTACTAAAGGTGTAAGCAGAATAGAAAAATTAATTATAGATAAGTTTTGGCCGGGACCACTTACAATAATACTTCAAAAATCAGATAAAATACCACTAAACGTAACGTGTGGATTAGATACTGTGGGTATTAGAATGCCAGATGAAAAAATAGCACTAGAGCTTATTAAAAAAGCAGGTATACCAATTGCTGCGCCTAGTGCTAATATATCCGGCAGACCAAGTGGGACTAATATAGCAGATATAGTAGATGAATTAAAAGATAAGGTGGACTATATAATAGATGGAGGTAATACAAATATAGGTGTAGAGTCTACTGTTATAAAGGTAGTAGCAAATCAAGTAAATATATTAAGACCAGGAATTATATCACCAGAAGATTTTGAAAAAATAGGTATAAAAGTAAAGCTTGATACTCATATATTTGAAGATGTAAAACAAGGAGATAAGATAGAGTCGCCTGGAATGAAACATCGCCACTACGCACCAAAAACAAATACTTTTTTAGTTGATTGTTATAAAGAAAATACAAAAGAAGATGCAAAAGGCAAAAAAATGATAGCTAAAATATTAAAAATTGCGAGCGGTACTGAGGATATAATATGTGTCATAGGGTGTAGTGAGAATAAAAAAGCACTAGAAAAAATTTCTAATATACACTATATTGATTATGGGAGTAAATATAATTTATTAGAAATATCTAAAAATATTTTCACATCTCTTAGACAAGTAGATAAGAAAAAAGTTAATAGATGCTATATAGAAGGGGTTAAAAAAGAAGGAATTGGGATTGCTATTATGAACAGACTTATTAGAGCATGTGATTATAATATAGTGTAATTTTTATATATTGACAATATATAAAGATTTGGTAAAAACAAAAAAGCAAAAAAATAATACAGCTTAATATATTAAATTAGATATAAATCTTAAGTTTATTAGTTCACTGTGGGAGTGATTTTTTAGATTTGAATATTTTGTATAAAAATTTGACAAGCTAGTAAATTTGTAGTATAATATATAAGGTAATAGTGCGAGAGTTTTAAGATATATAAATATTGGTAAATATAGCGTTTAAGCTATTTATATAAAATTGAACGTGGTAAAAAAGTTATGTTAAAGAACGCAAATTGAAAAAAGAATAAAAGAAAGAAGGAATGAATAAATAAATGGAAGAAAGAAAAAATAATACTAATAAAGTAAACGAAAAAAGTTCTAAAGGTACGGTTCAAAGAAGACCGAGAACTAATACAAAAACTAATGTTAGGGAAAAAGAAAATATAAACAAAAATAAAGAAATAGAAATAAGTACGGAGAGAAATTCAAAATTAATTAAGGATGCTAAAGCTGCACTTGCTCTTAGTAATGTTGAAATTGAAATTGAAAATGTAGAGCCAATATTGAGTGTAGAAGCTACAAAAAACATAGCAAAAAAGACTAATGTAAGCTCATTTGGCAAATCTAAACTTAAAATTATACCTCTTGGTGGTATGAATGAAATTGGAAAAAATATAACTGTATTTGAATATGAAAATGAAATAA
Organism: Clostridia bacterium; assembly: GCA_036645795.1. Lineage (GTDB taxonomy): Bacteria > Bacillota > Clostridia > TANB77 > CAG-465 > CAG-465. The sequence goes on along the minus strand of JAVXNL010000022.1, from coordinate 10,061 downwards.
TTGTAGTAGACTGTGGATTAGCGTTTCCAGAGGATGAGATGTTGGGTGTGGATTTAGTTATACCAGACATTAGCTATTTAGAAAAAAATCAAGAAAAGATAAAAGCGATAGTTATAACACATGGTCATGAAGATCATATTGGAGCTATACCTTATTTCCTAAAGAAAATAAACGTGCCAATATATGGTACAAAACTTACTTTAGGGTTAATAAAAAACAAATTAATAGAACATAACTTAGAAAAGAAAACAAAACTAAAATGTATAAAAGCACGTGATGTTGTTAAATTCGGAAAGAATTTTAAAGTGGAGTTTATAAAAATGACTCACTCAATTGCAGATTCTGTTGCACTAGCTATAACAACACCTCATGGCGTTGTTATACATACAGGAGATTTCAAAGTAGATTATACTCCAATAGATGGCGAGCCAATGGATTTTCAAAGACTTGGCGAACTTGGAAAAGAAGGTGTAATGCTTTTAATGTCTGATAGTACTAACGTACAAAGACCTGGGCATACAATGTCTGAGAGTAGTGTTGGAAAAGAGTTTGATAAAATATTTACAAATTGTGCTAAAAGGATAATTGTAGCAACTTTTGCTTCAAATATTCATAGAATGCAACAAATAATTAACTCAGCAGTAAAATTTAAAAGAAAAGTAGCTGTTGTTGGACGTAGTATGATAAATGTACTAGGTGTTGCACAAGAGCTTGGATATTTAACAGCACCAGAAGGTGCTATAATAGATATAGATAAAATAGGATTATATAATCCAGAGCAAATAGTAATAATTACTACTGGTTCTCAAGGAGAGCCAATGGCGGCTCTTAGTCGTATGTCAGCAGGGGAGCATAGAAAAGTACAAGTAACAGCAGATGACCTTATAATATTTTCATCTTCACCTATACCTGGTAATGAAAAATCAGTGGGTAGAGTAATAGATGAATTAGAAAAATTAGGCGCAGAGGTTATATATAATCAACTTGCCGATGTTCATGTATCGGGTCATGCTTGTCAGGAAGAATTAAAGCTTATGTTATGTTTAACAAAGCCTAAATATTTTATGCCAGTACATGGTGAATATAGATTTTTAAAGCATCATGGTGAGCTTGCTGTAAGTGTTGGTACTCCAAAAGAAAATATTTTTATAATGGAAAATGGTAGAACACTAGAAATTGGTGCAAACAGCGCAAACATTACAACTCAAGTAACTTCTGGTATGGTACTAGTTGATGGGTTAGGTGTTGGAGATGTTGGTAATATTGTATTAAGAGACAGACAGCTCTTGTCTGAAAATGGTATGATAATTATAGTAGTAACTCTAGATAGAAAAACTGCTAAGGTTATATCTGGACCAGATATAGTAACACGTGGGTTTGTGTATGTAAGAGAAAGCGAGACTTTAATGGAAGAAATTAAAGAAATTGCTAAAAAAGAATTAGAAAAATGTGAAACAGAAAAAGTGCGAGAATGGTCAAATATTAAATCGAATTTAAGAGACTCTATGATGCACTATATTTACTCTAAAACTAAACGTCAACCCATGATATTACCAATACTTATGGATGTAGATTTAGAAAGAACTTTGAGTTTAAAAAGAACAGATAGTCTTGTGAAAAACAACGATACTACAAATAGCAATACAACAAACGAGAATAATGTTAGTTCTAAGACAAAGGCAAAAGTATTTAAAGGTCCAAGAAATGTAAAAGTAATGAGAAATATAAATATAAAAACTAATGGTAATACAAGCTCAGGCAATACTACAACTTCAAATAATTAAAATTAAAATACAAATATAAATACAAATTTAAAAAATAATATGGTTATGATTTAGCTTAACTATATTATACGAGGTGGTAAGATAATGGATAACACATCAAAATATATAGAACTTGCAAAATTAATATTCCCAGAAGTAGATATTACAGTGCAAGAATTAGAAAAAAAATTCCCTGAAAGAAAGTTAGAAGATGGTGCATATGTAACTCGTTTTGCACCATCTCCAACTGGCTTTTTGCATATTGGGGCACTTATTACATCTCTTGTAGATAAGACTCTTGCTAAAGCAACGAAGGGAGTGTTTTTCTTAAGAATAGAAGACACCGATAAAAAACGTGAAGTCTCAGGGAGTGTAGAAGTTTTTACTCAGCAATTAAGGAAATTTGGGTTAACTCCAGATGAGGGAGTAATATCTGAGCAAGAAGAAATTGGGGAATATGGACCATATACTCAGAGCAAAAGAGGAGATATCTACAGAGCATGTGCTGCATATTTAATTCAAAAAGGATTGGCATATCCGTGTTTTTGTAGTAAAGAAATGATGGCTAAAACACATGAGTCTCAAGAGGCAAATAAAGTAGTGCCAGGATATTATGGTATATATGCTAAGTGTAGAAATATATCGATAGATGAATCTATAAAAAGAGTTAAAAATGGAGAAAAGTATATAGTAAGATTTAGATCTTCTGGTTCTCATATGAAAAAAACATCTTTTATAGATGGAGCTAGAGGAAAAATAGAAATAGCAGAAAATGATCAAGATGTGGTAATAATTAAAGCAGATAGATTACCAACTTATCATTTTGCACATGTAGTCGATGACCATTTTATGAGAACAACGCATGTAGTAAGAGGTGAAGAGTGGATATCATCTACACCTGTGCATCTTGAACTATTTAAAGCTATGGGATTTACCCCTCCAACATATATACATATACCATTAATAATGATAAAAGATGGAGAAAGTAAAAGAAAGCTTTCAAAAAGAAAAGATAAAGAGGCAACTGTAGGCTATTTTTTAAAAGCCGGATATCCTACATACTCTGTTATGGAATACTTAAGAACTCTTGCCAATTCAGATTATGAAATGTGGAGAAATAAAAATAAGGACACAAATAGTGATGAATTTAAATTTAGATTAAATAAAATGAGCTCCGCAGGTTCTCTTCTAGATATACAAAAATTAAATGATATAAGTAAAGAGGTAATATCTAGGATGTCTAGTAAAACTGTTTTAGAAAACGTAGAAAATTGGACAAAGATATATGACCAACAATTATATAGTTTGTTAAAAGAAAATGAAGATTATTCGCTTAAAATATTTGGATTAGAACGTGAAAATGTAAAAAAGATACGCAAAGATATAATAAAATGGGAAGATATAAGGCCTACATTTTTCTACTTTTTTAATAATCTATACAAAGATGATGTAGAAAAAAAAGGATATGAGTTTGAATGTGTAAAAGAGCCATATAATGCAAAGCTTAAAATAGAGAAAATAAAAGAAATAATAACAGAGTATATAAAAGTATATGAGGAAGTAGAAGATAAAAATATATGGTTTGATACTATGAAACAAACAGCACAAGATTTGGGATTTTGCACAAATATGAAAGAATATAAAAAAAATCCAGATTTATACGTTGGTAGTACAGCAGATTTTGCAGATACGATACGTGTAGCGATAACTAATAGACATAATACTCCAGATATACATAGTATAATGTTACTTATCGGAAAAGATACTGTTTTAAATAGATTAAAAAATGTTATAGATAATATATAAAAAAACAAGAAGTAATTAGAAAAATAAAAATGAAGGTGATTTTTGTGAAAAAAGAAAATATAGATTTTTTAGATGTGCTAAAGTATATATCCAATAGTTATGGGACAAATTTTGATATAAGTAATGGAATGCAAGAATTAAAAAATGTTTTTACACCAAAGAAAAAAACATTATATATTTTATTAGATGCTTTGGGTTACTATAAAGTACAAAGTTTAGATAGTACATCTATTTTAAAGAAAAATTGCTTAAAAAAAATAGAGACTCTTATTCCAACATCTACAGCATGTATTTTTAACAGTCTGTATACTGGAAAATATCCATATGAACATGGAAAATTTGGATGGTGGTCGTATAGTAAAAAAAGAGATTTGAGCTATACGGTTTTACCAGTTATAAATAGATTTTCAGATAAGTCCCTAGAAGATGAAAATATACAATTAGATGAAATATATGATTTAGATTGTATATTTAGTAAATTCAAATTTCCTGTAAATATATATTTAGAGGACGATTTGGTAAATTCAACATTTCAGAATGCTTTTTTTGAAGGAATAGAAAATGTGAAAAGAAATGAATTTAAAAATATGAAGGACGCCTTTGAAAAAGTAACTAAGGATTTAAAAGAAAATAATGAAAAAAGTTTTAATTTGTTATATTTTGATGATTTAGATATAAACTCACATATATGTGGTCCCGATAGTGAAAATGCAGGATTAGTTATATCGGATTTTGAAAAGTATATACAGATTTTAGTAGATGAGAAAATAGAAGATTTAAGTATAGTTGTTGTAGCAGATCATGGTCAAGTACCAATATATAAAACAATATATTTAAATGAAAAACATGATTTTGATAAATATTTTTATGCGGCTCCGAGTTGTGATACAAGAATGCAGTTTTTCTTTGTTAAGAAAGAATGTATACCTGAATTTAAAGAAAAATTTAAAGAAAATTTTGAAAAATATTTTGATTTGTATGAAAAGGACAAGTTCAAAGAAATATTTAAGGCACCATATTTTAGTGAAATGGCAGAAGATGCTATGGGAGAATTTGTATCTATTGCAAAGAAAAATGTAGTATTTACATTTGAGAAGTATGATAAACAATTGACACTTGGAGGGCATTCGGCTCTAACAAAACAAGAACTATATACACCACTTATTTGTATATAAAAGGAGAGTAAAAATGGGTGAAAATGAAATGATAATAAATAGTGTAAAAGTTACTATGGCTGCAGAAGGTCAGTATATAGATAATGAAGATATTTTGCTTATATCTAGCTTTTTAAATAAAGAAATTACTGAGCAAGAAGGAATAGAGAAAATAAAATCAGATATATTATTAATGATGGAGAGATAAATATGTACGATGTTATAGATTCAAAATATACATATAAAGGAAGCAATGTATTAAAAAACAAATTAAATATAAAAGATGATAAGATTTTGCTTGAGTATCAAAAAAGAATTGTTTCTTTTAAATTATCTACAATAAACTTTGCAGAGCTAGGAGAAAAATTTGATGCTATCAGATTAAAAAAAATCCACAAGTATTTATTTGAGGATGTTTTTGAATTTGCAGGACTTTATAGGGTAGAAAACATAGCAAAAGATAATTTTAGATTCTCAGAATATATATATATAGAAGAAAATTTAAATGAAATAATGAAAAAAATAGAAGTTAAACAATTAAAGGCGCTTGAATTTAACGCTTTTATAGAAAAAATATCATATTTTTTAACTGAGCTTAATGTTTTACACCCATTTCGTGAAGGAAATCGGTAGAGCTATTAGAGAATTTATAAGAGAGCTTATAATAAAATGTGGATATATAATAGAGTGGACAAAAATATCTTATGACGAAATTTTAAAAGCAAGCATTGATGCTGTTGTAGACGAGAGTAGGCAAAAAAAATTACTTTCAAAAAGCATAAAAAAGATGATTAGATAAAAAATACAAGAATAATTAATTCATAAAAATATTGACAATAATATATATAAAGTATATAATTATCAAAATTTAAAATATAAGGATGTGTAGAAATGGATGTAAAAAATTATACTGAAACATTAAATTTACCCAAAACAGATTTTCAAATGAGAGGTAATTTACCAACAAAAGAACCAGAAATATTACAAAGTATGAAAGATAAAAAACTATATTTAAAAGCTTTAGCAAAAAATAAAAATACTGAAAAAAAGTTTATACTTCATGACGGACCTCCATATGCCAATGGTGATATACATGCAGGCCATTCTCTTATAAGGACGCTTAAAGATATAATTTTAAGATATAAAACAATAAATGGATATTATGCACCTTTTGTACCAGGTTGGGACACTCACGGACTTCCGATAGAAAAAAAAGTACAACAAGTGAAAAAAATAACCAAGGATGAAGTAGGTGCTGTAAAGTTTAGAGAAATATGTAAAGAGTTTGCATTAGATGCTGTAAATAATCAAGCAAATCAATTTGATAGGTTAGGTTTATATGGAGATTTTTTAAATGAAAATTCAAGATATTTAACACTTGATAAAAATTATGAAGCATCTCAAATAAAAGTATTTGCAGAGATGTATAATAAAGGATATATTTACAGAGATTTAAAACCGGTTTATTGGTGTAGTGACTGTGAAACAGCACTAGCTGAAGCTGAAATTGAATATAGCAATGATATCACGACATCAATATTTGTAAAATTTAAAGTAATAGATGATAGAGGTGTTTTTTCAAAATACGGTGATTTAGCATCTACATTTATACTTATATGGACAACAACACCTTGGACATTACCAGGAAACAAAGCAGTAACTATAAATGGTGAAGTTGATTATGCAATTGTTAGAGTAAAAAGTGAAAAATACATAATAGCCAAAGAATTAGTAGATTTGGTTATGAGTCAAGCAGATATTAAAGATTATGAAATACTTGGAACACATACAGGAAAAAGTCTTGAAGGCATAGTATATTCTTCTCCTTTGTTTGAAGATAAAACAGCTAGAGTAATACTTGGTTCGGATAAAGACTTATATGTAACTTTAGATGCGGGAACTGGATGTGTTCATACAGCTCCGGGGCATGGTAACGAAGATTATCTTGCATGCAAGAGGTATAAAGATATAGAAATAATAGTTCCGGTAGACAAACATGGTAAAATGACAGAAGAAGCAGGAATGTTTTCAGGAATGTATTATTTAAAAGCGAATAAAGCAATAATAGAGTTTTTAAACGAAAACAAATTATTGTTTGCAAAAAAAGAGTTAGAGCATCCATATCCACATTGCTGGAGATGTAAAAAGCCAATAATATATAGAGCTACTACACAGTGGTTTGTATCTCTTGATGGATTTAGACAAAAGGCCTTAGAAGAAGTAAAAAATGTAAAATGGTATCCTAAATGGGGAGACGAAAGAATGACTAATATGATAAAAGATAGGACTGATTGGTGTATTTCAAGACAAAGAGCTTGGGGAGTTCCCTTACCTATATTTTATTGTGAAGAATGTGGAAAAGAATATATAAACAATGATAGTATAGCACGTATTGTTAAATTATTTGAACAAAAAGGTTCAAATGCATGGTTTGAAATGACACCAGAAGAAATTTTAGGTGATATTCCTACTTGTGAATGTGGATGTCAAAAACTTGTAAAAGAAATGGATATTATGGATGTATGGTTTGACTCAGGTTCATCTCATAGGGCTGTTCTAAATGAGTGCTATGGATTGCCTGAAGGGAAAGCAGATATGTATTTTGAAGGAAATGATCAATACAGAGGCTGGTTTCAATCATCACTACTTACATCAGTTGCAACTACAGGTCAGGCACCATATAAAGAAGTACTAACAAATGGAATGGTTGTAGATGGTAATGGCAAGAAAATGTCAAAGTCTCTTGGAAACGGCATAGCTCCAATAGATATAATAAACAAATATGGAGCTGATATATTAAGACTTTGGGTAGTGTCATCTGATTATCATAATGAAGTAAAATTATCTGATGAAATATTAAAACAAGTATCTGAGGTATATAAAAAGATTAGAAATACGGTAAGATTTTTACTTGGGAATACAGCAGATTTTAATCCAAAATTAGATTATGTAGAATATGCTAATAGAGATGAATTAGATAAATACATGATGCATAAATTAAATGATTTAATAGAATATGTGACAGAAGCGTATGAGACTTATGATTTTCATTTAGTATACAATGAATTACATAGATTTTGCACAGCTCAGCTTAGTAGTAAATACTTAGATGTAGTAAAAGATAGACTGTATACGTTTAATGCAAATCATGAATTAAGACGAAGTACACAATCAACAATGTATGATATATTAGAGAGTCTTGTAAAATTATTATCACCAATACTTGTATTTACTGCAGAGGAAATATATGAGCATATGACTTTAAAAGGTGAAAAAAAAGAAGGTGTACTTTTAGAAAATTATCCGTCATTTAATGAAATGTATGAAGATGAAGAATTAATAACTAAATGGGATAGAATATTTGAGATAAAAGAAAGTTTTGCAAAAGATATTGAAAATGCAAGAGCAAATAAAATTATAGGAAGTGCATTGGATGCAGATATAACTGTAATGGCAACAGATACAGATTATGAATTTATTATAAATAATATAGAAGAGATAACACTTGTATCTATCGTATCGTATATAGATGTAAAAAAATCAAATGAACCTCAAATTATAGTTGAAAAATCACGAGGTACTAAATGTCCTAGATGCTGGACATATTCTACAGATATAACTCAAGAAGGCATTTGTGGAAAATGTATGGGAAATATGTAGAAATAAAAAAGTGAAAAATAAATTCAAAAAATAGAGAAGCAAAACTTTTCTATTTTTTTTTGATTTAGAAATAGTTATAAGGGTTATACTACAAAGGCATAGAGGATATGTAGTGTGGTGTAGTGTAGTATACTATTGTATTATATAATATTATAGTATATGTTTTTTTATAAAGCTAGCCCAAGTCACATACATTATAGTATTTTCATAGAATAATATAGGTAATATTTATATAATATTGCAATAAAAACAAAGTAGATAAAGAAGGAATAAGTAAAAAGTAAAAAAGCAAAAAAGTAAAAAAGTAAAAAAGCAAATAATAAAATAAATATGAAAAAAGGTGATGAAATGGAAAAAGTGATATATGTGGACCATAGTGCAACTACTTATGTAAAAAAAGAGGTATTAGAAAATATGTTGCCATATTTACAAGAAAAATTTGGTAATGCCTCTTCTATGTATTCAATAGGAAGAGTGGCAAAAGCAGCGACAGATAAAGCAAGAGGGCAAGTAGCAAGTTCTATTGGTTGTAAGGCACGTGAGATATATTTTACAGGCGGTGGAAGTGAATCAGATAATATGATTTTGATGGGAATTGCAAGAGCAAATAAATATAAAGGAAACCATATTATAACTACTAAAATAGAGCATTTAGCTGTACTTAATACATGTGCAGAGTTGGAAAAGGAAGGCTTTGAAGTAACATATTTAGATGTAGATAAAAATGGTTTAGTAGATATTGACCAATTAAAAGCTACAATAAAAGCTACTACTATACTTATAAGTGTAATGTTTGCTAATAACGAGATAGGTACAGTAGAACCAATACAGAAGATAGGGCAAATTGCTAAAGAAAAAGGTATATATTTTCATACTGACGCGGTTCAAGCTATTGGGTGTTTTAAAATAAATGTAGAAGAATTAAATATAGATGCATTATCTCTTTCTGCCCATAAATTTTATGGACCAAAAGGTGTTGGAGCTGCATATATAAAAGAGGGAATTGCTTTTTCATCAGTTATAAATGGTGGACATCAAGAAAGAGGTAAAAGGGCTGGGACAGAAAATGTATCAGGAATTGTTGGTCTTGGAAGCGCTATTTTAATTGCAAACAAAAACATAGATTTATACAATGAAAAATTATATAAATTAAGAGAAGCACTTATTACAAGATTAGAGCAAGGAATATCTGGCATATCAATAAATGGAGATAGAATAAATAGAATGCCTGGAAATGTAAATGTATCTTTTAGTGGTATTGATGGAAGCTGTTTACTTTTGATGTTAGATATGAATGGAATTTGCGCATCAACTGGAAGTGCTTGTACTACAGGAAGTACAGAGCCATCTCATGTACTTAAAGCAATAGGATTACCAACAAGTTTAGCACAAGGTACTCTTAGAATAACATTTGGTGAAGAAAATACAATGGAAGATGTCGAGTATATAGAAAAAACTATATTAAAAATAGCAAAAAAATTGAGAGATACAAAAACATTTAGTTGTTTTAAGTATCATAAATAGCAACTGAAATAAATAAAATGTAAAAAGTATGTGATAAATATAATATTGACTTGCTGTGAGAGTTAATTTTTTTATTTAGTTATATAGCAGCTTTTTAAAGAAATTATAAGACATAATTTGACATGTAGCTATAAAAGTGGTATAATACAGGAGC
>JAVXNL010000021.1:0-18183 GCA_036645795.1 Clostridia bacterium | reverse complement strand
TAATATGTTTTTTAGGATCTTTTATTAATTTCCTTGAACATATTATACCAGGAGTTATTTATGCAAGAAAAAACAAAAAATAAATTAACGAGTATAAACGAAAAATCTAATAAATCATTTGCTAGTGGACTTAATTTTTTCAAACTATTTTGGATATTTTATATAGGTTGTTTTGCAGGAGTTTTAGTTGAAACTATCTGGTGTAGACTTACAAATGGCTTTTTTGAAAGTAGGACTGCATTAGTACTTGGTCCTTTTAATCCAGTGTACGGTGTAGGTGCCTTACTTATAACAATATGTTTTATTAAACTTACACATAAATCTAATACATGGATATTTTTTGCATGTGCTTTTGTAGGCGCTGCATTTGAATATTTTTGTAGCTTTTTTCAAGAAATGATTTTTGGATGTGTTTCTTGGTCTTACGCTGCAGATTCTCTTGGTATATTTCAGCGTACTAGCCTTATATATGCACTATTTTGGGGAGTACTTGGTATAATTTGGGTAAGAATCCTCTATCCTTTTTTATCAAAGTATATTGAAAAAATACCAAATAATATAGGTAAATACTTATCTTTTTTACTTATGGCTCTTATATTATTTGATATGATATTTTCTTCTCTTGCTGTATATAGACAACAACAAAGGCGCCAAAATATTGCTGCAACTAATTTTATACAACACTTTTATGATAAACACTACAGCGATGATGTCCTAAAAAAAATATATCCTCATATGACACCAGTAAATTAAAGAACTAAGTTTTTTTACTTAGTTCTTTATTTTTTTGTCCTCACTATTGACAATGAGTACTAAAATCCAACGACAAGTTTGACTATCGAGTTATTATCAAACTTAAAAAAGTCAACATTTGCTAATTTTTTAACACCTTCATAATCACAATTTTTATTAATTAATGAAATCTTAATATCTTGTACATTGTTTTTTCCAAAGCACTTACTTAAATCTTTAGTCAACTCATATACTCTATATAATTCGTTATTTATAGGTATATCACATATACATCGTTTTATTATAACAAAATAAAACTTATTAAACTCAACCACTTTCCATTTAACAATTTTTCTATTTGATATTAATATAGCTGGCAACTTACTTAACAGTACCCAAGAGATATCTTTATTTGGAGAAAAATATTTCCAAAAAATCTCTGGATAATTATATTCCATGTTATTTCCCAATGTAGTTTCTAAATGCTTTATACCATATGAAATATTTTCATCAATTTTTCGTTTAGACATTCCTTCTTGAAATTTATTTTCAATTTCTTTTTTCCGTTCCCTTTCAATCATAGCAAACCTCCATCTTTTTATTATTCTTATTATACTATTTTATTAATACTATGTCAAATGCATATTTGTTTTTTATTTGTTTTTTATATTAAGTATTCTTAAACAATTAAATATTGCTATAAGAGAAACACCAACATCAGAAAATACAGCCCACCACATTGATGTTACACCTAAACTACTAAATACAAGAAATGATATTTTTACAACAAGTGCAAATATAATATTTTGTCGTACTATTTTCATTGTCTTCTTTGATATCTTTATAGCATCTATTATTTTGGATGGCTCATCACTCATAAAAACCACATCTGATGACTCTATTGCAATATCTGAACCCATTCCCATAGATATTCCAACATCAGCTAAAGCTAGTGCTGGTCCGTCATTTATTCCGTCCCCAATATATCCTATTTTTTCTTTAGAATTTAATTTGCTTTTTATCTCTTTTAATATTTCCACTTTATCTTTTGGTAATAAATCTGAATATACTTTATCTATATTTAGTTTATCTGCATATTCTTTTGCTACTATACCTCTATCACCTGTTAACATGACAATATCTTTAATACCATTTTTTTTAAGAGCTGTAACAATTGTTTTACTATCTTGTTTTAATTCATCTGACATTACTATGTGTCCTGCATAAACTCCATCAACTAAAAGATATATTATTGTACCATTTGATTCTTCTAAAACCACATTAGCATTTTCCTTTTTTATCAATTCATAATTTCCAACTAACATTTTTTTGTTGTCAACTGTAGCTTTAATACCGTATCCTGAAATTTCTTCATGCATACTAATTCTAGACTTATCTATGTTTTTTTGAAATGAACTTAAAATTGATTTTGCAATATAGTGATTAGAATAGACCTCACAAAGTGCAATACTTTCTAAGACCTCTGTATCCTTAAATCCGTTTTTTGCCTCTATATTAGTTACTTTAAATACTCCTTTTGTAAGGGTGCCTGTTTTATCAAAAACTATAGTATTTAAATTGCTTAAAATATCAATATAGTTACTCCCCTTTACAAGAATCCCTCTTTTGCTTGCACTACCAATCCCTATAAAAAAGCCTAATGGAACTGATACAACAAGTGCACATGGACAAGAGACAACTAAAAATATTAAAGCCCTAGATACTGACTCAAAAAAAGAAATATCTAATATAAAAGGAAAACTTATTGCTATAACAAGTGCCAATACTATTACAATTGGCGTGTATACTTTTGCAAATTTTGTTATAAATTTTTCTGTTTTTGATTTTTTGCTAGCTGCATTTTGTATTAACTCTATAATTTTTGATACTGTGCACTCAGTAAAGCTTTTAGTTACTCTTAATGTAACAACACCTCCTAGATTTATAGAGCCTGACAGTAATTCATCCCCCTTTACTATATGTTTTGGAACACTCTCTCCATTTAAGGCTGACATATCTATCATTGTATTTCCTTGTATAACAACACCATCTAAAGGCACTTTTTCTCCCGTTTTTACTATTATTATATCACCTGTTTTTATTTTTTTTGGATTTACTATCAAAACTTCACTATCTACTTTTAAGTTTGCAACTTCTGCCCTTATATCTATAACTTTTTCAATTTTTCTTTTGGAATTTTTAATTGCAATATCTTGTAAAAGCTCGCCTATTTTATAGAATAATAAAACAGCAGCGCCCTCCGCGTACTCCCCTAAAGCAAATGCTCCTAAAGTTGCTATTGTCATAAGAGAATTTTCATCAAACATATCTTTTTTAAATATTTTTTTAAAGGCATTAAAAAAAATATCATAACCGATTAATATATATCCTACTATATAAAAAGGAATATATATTTTCCCGCCTAAATCAAAGCCTTTATCTACAACTATACCTATTAAAAAAACAATAATGCCTACAATATTTATAACATATCCCTTTTTACGCTGTTCATCTTCTTGATGAACACTGCAACATGATTCTTCCATAATATACTTTTCCTCTTTCATATGAATATATGCTCATATATCCATATACTATCGCAAATAAAAAAGGAAGTCAAGTTTTTTGCAAAAAAAAATCAACTAAAATTTAAGTTGATTTTTTTATTTAGGCTGTTTGAAGTTTTAACTTCCATAATCATATAAAAATAAAGTTCTTTGGAGCATGGGGAGGAGTGGATATGATTATTGTCATGTTGTTGTTGTTTTGTTGTCATCTTAATTTAAGCACTTCTTTTTCACAGTAAGCAGATCTGACAAACAGCCTTTTTCAAATATACATATAATGACTTAAGTCGTTATATGTTCTACACCCTAAAAGGGTTCTTTTCTCAGAATAAATATATCTCTACTTTCAAGTATAATAAACATGAATCAGTCTTTTTTTATTAAGTTTATTATATTATTATTTTGGGGCTTTGTCAAGTGATTTTTAAATATTTAATACAAATCATGAAAATCCAACTTGCACATCTTTATTAAAAGCATTTCATTATTAATTATTTACTTTATCTCAAAAAGCCCATTTGTTACAACATTTGCTCTATTATTGGTTATAACTTTAATTTCAATATTTTCTAACCATTCCGGATTATTTATAAAGCTTATCTTTGCATCTAAGTGAGAAATGTCATAAATATTAGCATATGAGTATTTATCTGATGCAATTGACACTATATTATTAATTTTAGATTTATTGTATTTTAAATTCACCCTAACATCTGTAGACTTTGTGTTTATATCTTCTATTATTGTCACAGGTATTACTTTGCCACTTGCATTATTTAAATTAATTTTGCCATCAAAAGAATATACATAATTTGAATTTGCTACATCTTCTATTATTGCCTCTTTAATATTTGTATCATATAACACTTTATTTATTCCAAAGTTTGCTGCGCTAATTAGTGTTCCAAAAAACAATACTACAAACATTAGAAAAATACCAAAAACATCATATCGAATACTTATATGCTTTTTTGAACAATAGTACAATATCTCACATCCAAGAATAATAAGTATAACCGGCCAAAATATAAGTACATATCTAAGCATATCAATTTTTATAATCATTTGTATAAGTAGTCCTATACCAAATATTATTAAACTTATTCCAAAAGTGAATCTCCCTATTTTTTTAATCTCCTTTAATGGTTTGGTTTTAGGTACCACTTCATTATCTGTTATTATTTCCATTTTTTCACCCCTTATATCATATAGTTAATCTAACATACTACTATATCCTAAACTTTATTTTGTTCTTTATCGCTCTTATTTTTTAGTTATAAATTTCATACCAAATACAATTGATACGGTAGCTATTATAACTGGAGGTAAATATCTTAAAACAACATTTACTATTGTATCTAATATATAAATATCAAAATATGAAGCTAAGCTTCCAAGTACGCTATTAAATATTAAATATACTCCAAATAATATTAATGCAAAACCCAGCAATACATTCTTTTTTGAATTTTTTGACTCGTTAAATATTTTAGGCAATCCAAAGCTTTCCCAAATCAATTCATCTTTCGGTTCTTCGTCATCATTTTTTTTGTTTCTTATATTATATGTATCAAAAAAACTATAAGCATATACTATAGGAAGAGAAAATGCAAATATAGGAGTTGATGATATAATAGCTAATGCACAAAAAAGCGCAAATACAATCATTATTGAAACCCCTCTTTTCATATAATTTTGATACATTTGTCCAGCTCCTGGAATAAAACTAAAACAAAATGTTAAAAATAAATTCTTTTTCATTTTTCATTTCTCCTTTCAATATGAAATGGTTTTAAGCATGCATCACTAACGTTATTCATTACCCTTTCAGTTATTTCATAAAAATCTTCTTTTTTTATATTTATATCTTCTACACCATAAGTTACAGGTTTGGATAATATAGTTTCCCACATTATAAGTGCAAATGCCGTACACGCTGCAATTTTTAATATATCTAGATACTTGGTTTTTTTATCTTTTACTTTATTAATTTTGACTATATTTTCTTTTTGTATATTTTTGTTACAATTTATTTCTTTATTGATTTTAGAATGTATTTTCTTTCCTAGATTTAAAGGAATATCTAACTCATCACTACTGCTTTTTTCTAGAAGGACTATATATTTATCAAGTTTTTCTTGGGAATTTAACAACACATCTATTTCTTTTAATTTATTTACTAATTTGTTTTTCATAATAAGTTATCACCTCCTCTAACTATTTCTAACTTATCTTTCAAAAGTTTCTTTCCTCTATACAACTGTGTCTTTAATGTTCCTTTTGTAACAGACATTTCTAATGAAATTTCATCAAGAGATAGTTCATCTATATAATAGGCATAAAGTATATCACAATATGGTTGCTTTAGTTCATTTATTATTTTTTCTATATACCTTGTTTTTTCTTGTTTTAAAATTTCTTCTTCTATGTTGTTATCTGACACATAATTTTCTAAACTTATTATATCTGTATTGGTTAAGTTTTCAAGTTTTCTAACTTTACTTTTAAGAATATCCTTACACGAATTTAAAGCAATTTTGCATAATATATTTTTAATTTCGTTTTCTTCTAAATTTAAATACCTACCTAAATTTGCATATAGCTTTAAATATGACTCTTGAGTTATATCTTCTGCATCTTGAGAGTTTCCAAGCATGTTATAGCATATTTTATATACAAGTTTATTATATTTTTCTATAAAGTAATCAATGCTCATAATCTCCCCCTACATATTTTTAATCTCTTGTCATATAATATGACGACTTTTTTTAAAAAAAGATAACAATATCTTTTAATATTATATATTATATCATGCTATATTCTTTTTTCAAATATATGAATTTTAATTATCCCTAAAATATTTAGTATATTTATATATTTATTTACTAATAATATATAAATGAATAGGAGGACTAATATATGGAAGATAATATACAAATATTAGATGAATTTAATAAAGTAATCAAAATGGGAGAAGACTCATATGCAATGGTAATAGAAAAAGCCACAGATTTAGAATTTAAAAATTTACTGGAAGAACAATCAAACGCATATGAGGCTTTTCTTACTCATTTAAATACTATTTATAAAGAATTAGGCATAACACCTGCTGATACTAAAATATCACAGAAATTTATGGGATGGACAGGAATACAGATGAATACGCTAACAGATACTAGCAATTCGCATTTATCAGAAATGCTTATTCAAGGTACTACTATGGGAATTATTTCTTGTACAAAAATACTTAATACTAATCCAAATATTAAAAGCAGTTTAAAATCTATGATTCATAGCTTTATCGATTTGCAAACAAGAATTGCAAACCAGTTGCAACCTTTTCTTTTCCTTACTAACTAGCAAAAAGCAAGTAAAACATACCTACATATGTTTTACTTGCTTTTATAACATCCATGCAAACTTTAAGTTATATTTAAAGTTTGTATTATCAAAGATGCAATTACCTTTTTATCTTCTATTTTTTCATTATGTATAAGATTTGTTATTCCATATATTATCATGTATGTAGTCTCTTTGGGATATTCCACATCTATATATCCTTGTTGACTTGCATCTTTGATAGCTACCTCAATATTTCCTGCTAGTTTTTTTATTGTACTATTTACAATTTTTTGGTAAAACACTTTGTTATTAGTTTCATCAAGTTCTTTTAGTGGCCCACAATTATTTTTATATACATCTATTACAATTTGAGAAAAATCTTCTATTTTTTCTCTTATATTAATATCCTTACTACTAATTTTATTTATATTTTTTAATAAAAAATCACCTAATGTATCTACATATTCATCCACTATACATTTTACAATTTCTTCTTTGTTTTTAAAATAGTAGTAGACTAAGCCTTGAGCCATGTCTACACTTTTAACAATATCTCTTATTGAGATTTTATCAAAGCCTTTTTCATTTATTATAATCTTACTTTTTTCTATAATTTCCTTTTTCCTATCTTCAGATATTTTTTCCAATTAAACTCCTCCTAATTATTCTACACTTTTAAGAGACTCTATCATATCAATCTTTTTTAATGAAAAATGTGTTACAATATTTACTATTAGTGTAAATATAACTGTTATAGCAATCGAGAATATATAGCTTACTAATTTAATACTTCTTCCAAACATTACTAAATCTATCTCGCATGTAGTTATTATAAAAGAATTTAATAAATATCCTAAAAATAGTCCAACCACTATTCCTATAATAGTTAAAATTATGTTTTCTCTATACACATACTCGGATACTTCACCATCATAAAAGCCTAGTACTTTAATTGTAGCAAGCTCTCTTATACGTTCACTAATATTTACATTAGATAAATTATATAAAACAACAAAAGCAAGGAGCCCAGCGGACACTATAAGAACTAAAACAACATAGTTTAGACTACTCATTGCATCATTGAACATATTACTTATTCCAGTAGTAAATGTTGCATTTGTAACTATTTCGTTTTTATTTAAAATATCTGATAATATGATATCTTTTTCTTCTTTTGTCATATCATCCGCTTTTACAAATACATTATTATAATTTGGAGAAACACTATATAGTTTTGTGTATAAATCCTCAGACATATATACATAATGCATTAAATAATTTTCAGTAATATCTGATATTTTTACTGTGACGACTACATCATCAGAATCTTTTAGTTCAATTGTATCTCCTTTTTTTACATTAAGCATTTTAGACATCTTTTCTGTAAGTATTACTTCATCTTTTTTCAAGGTGAATTTTTCTTTTGTTTTTCTATCTTGTAAATTAATGTATTTTCCAATATCTTGCTCGTCTTTTACTACAAGCATATTTCCTTCCTTTGATATATTATTTTTTATAAATGTAATTGCTTGTTGATTTGCATATCCAAATTCATTGATTCCTTTTGTAGTATTTAAATTGTCCTCAAATTTTGATTTTTCATCTAAACTTACCTTATCTTTTAGCGTTATTTGCATTTTATAGTTATATATATCATTAAATTGCATTGGAATCATTGCTGTTATAGAATCTTTTAGTCCAAACCCTGCAAGTATTAATGCTGTACATCCAGCAATTCCTACAACTGTCATAAAGAATCTTTTCTTATATCTTAATATATTTCTAGCTGTTACTTTTTTTGTGAAGTTTAGCCTTTTCCATATAAAAGGTATTCTTTCTAGAAAAACTCTTTTTCCGTTTTTCGGTGCTTTTGGTCTCATAAGCGATGCTGGTGTTTCTTTTAATTCTTTAATACATGCTAAAAGTGTTGCGCAAGTTGTACAAATTAGTGATACAAGAACTGCTATAAGAGCATACTCTACATTAAACTCAGTAACTACTGGCGGCATGTTATATAGCATACTATATACTATAAAAACAATTCTTGGTAGTAAATTAAATCCAATTGTAATACCTATTAAACTACCAACTACACTTGCTATACTTGCATACCATACATATTTACTCGCTATGCTTATTTTTTTGTATCCTAATGCTTTTAATGTACCTATTTGACTCCTTTGTTCTTCTACCATTCTAGTCATAGAAGTAAGTGAGACTAGTGCTGCAACTATAAAAAATATAACTGGAAAAACAGATGCTACTTTACTTATTCTCTCTGCATCTTGTTCGTAGTTTACATATGCTATATTTGTATCTCTTCCTAGTACATAAAATGTTGGTGTTTTTAATTCAGCTAATTTATTTTCATTTTCTTCTATTTTTCTTTGACCGTCTACTAGACTATCTTCTACTTTTTTCTTTTCTTCTGTGAATGTTTTCTCACTATCTTCTATAGACTTTTTTGCCTCAATAATTTGCGCCTTTGCATCATCTAGCTTTTTATATGTACTTACTTTTGTATCATTAAACTCTTTTTTCTTTAAAGCTAACTCATTTTTTGCGTTTTCAAGCTGTGTTTGCCCTTGAGTAAGTTGTTGACTACCTTTATTTAATTCTTCTTGTATTAAGTTTAATTGTGATTTAAGTCCCTCTATCTTAGAGCTTAAAGCTATATTTTCTTGAGTTTTAGTATAACTGTCTGTATCTAGCGCTGTAATATCTGCATTTAACACTGCTATTTGGTTTAAAAATTCGTCTTTTCTATTTGGCTCTTTTATTATTTGGTCATTAAGATCTTTTATTTCATTTTGCTTTTTAGATTTTTGTAAATTATTTTGTTTTATTCTTGCTAGATTTGCATCTATCATATTATTTAATATACCTATATTGTCATTTATTGTATTCATTCCATTTTTTGCATCTTTTAGTGAAGCTTCTGCGTTTTTCTTTTGTTGAACAAACTCTGCATTCTTTGAATCAAGAACTTTTTGAGCGTCATTAAGTTTTGCTTGTGCATCCAAAAACTCTTTATTTGCTTTTTTTTCATTGCTCTCTATTTGAGCTTGTGATTCTATTACCTTTTCTTTAGCTATACTTATCTGTTTCTGTGCATCTGCAAAACGAGTATCTGCCTCTTCTTTGCCTTTATTTAATTCTGACCTGCCATCTGCTATTTTTTGTTTGGCACTAGATACAATTTCGTTATATCGTATATCTTTCCTAGTTTTTCCGAGTTCTTCTAGGCTTGCTTTTTTATCTTTTATATAATTTTTATATTCTTGTGTAAATGTATTATATTTTTTCGAGTCTTTAAGAGTAACGTATACTTCTGTATAAACATCGCTATCTATTGCTTTATCTGATATATACACACATGCTGTTATTTTGCCATTTCCAAGCTTTGTGCTACCTCTATCCTTTGATAAATATAGAGGCGTTTTTACAGTACCTACTATCTTTAGCTTTTTTTGCTTTAACTCTTCTCCATCTTTTTTATTTTCACCGAGTCTTAAACTCTATAGTATCTCCAATAGAGGCGCCTGTTACTCCCAAGAAAATCTGTTCTGTTACACACTCGTCATCTGCTTCAGGAAATCTACCTTTAAGAAGTGATGCTTTATTTATAGGGCCCGTATCATTTGCATTCTCAAGTTTCATTGTATTAAGTTTTACAACAAATGAGTCTTGACCATAAAAGGCCATTGCATCTAATGAATTAGATGGCATTACATCTTCAATATATTCTTCTTTTTTTATTTCTTCTACATCATCTTTTGTAATACCTAAAGTTGAAACCAGTTTAAAATCCATGAAATTAGAACTATCATAGTACTTATCTGCTGCTATTTTCATATCAGGACTTATTGCTTTTATTCCAGCAAAAAAACCAGCGCCAAGTAATATTATTAAAAGAATTGATATAAATCTTTTATGGGTATTTTTTATTTCCATAAAAGTATCTTTTAAAAGTGCTTTTTTCATATCTACCATTCTATCCTCTCTATTGAAATTGGATTTTTATTTATCTCTATACTCTCAGCACTTCCATTCCTAAAATGTATAACTTTATCTGCCATGGGAGCTATTGCACTATTATGAGTTATTATAATAACAGTCATTTTTTCTTTTCTACAAGTATCTTGTAAAAGCTGTAAAATTTGTTTACCTGTTGTATAATCTAAAGCT
The DNA here is from genome assembly GCA_036645795.1 of Clostridia bacterium. GTDB lineage: Bacteria > Bacillota > Clostridia > TANB77 > CAG-465 > CAG-465. Next base: position 7,354 of record JAVXNL010000021.1, on the reverse strand, counting down.
CCTGTTGGCTCATCACAAAGTAGTAGTTTAGGATTTTTAGCTAAAGCTCTAGCTATTGCAACACGCTGCTGCTCCCCACCAGATAATTGAGAGGGAAAGTTATTTATTCTATTGCCCAAACTCACTTTTTCTAGTATATTTTTAGGTTCAAGAGGTTTTTTACATATCTGAGTTGCAAGTTCAACATTTTCAAGTGCCGTAAGATTTTGAATAAGGTTATAGAATTGAAAAACAAATCCAATATCATCTCTTCTAAAATTTGTTAACTGTCTCGTTTTGTATTCACTTATATTGTTTTTATCTATAATTACATTACCGCTAGTTGCTTTATCCATTCCACCAAGTATATTTAGAGCAGTAGTCTTACCTGCTCCACTAGGTCCAACTATTACGACAAGCTCACCTTTTTGTATACTAAAGTTTGTATTGTCTAATGCTTTTATTTTAACTTCTCCCATTTCATATTCTTTTGTTACATTTTCAAATTTTATATATGACATTTCTACCTCCACTTGAACGTCGTTCAATCACATTGTAAAAAAATAGTTCTTTAATATTATACTACTACAAAACATACCATATGTCAACAATTTTATGCTAATATTTTAAAAATGCTACTTATTACGTTATTGTTTACTATTTCCTAAAAAAGTAGTAAACAACAATACTACTTTTAAAAATATACAACAAATACTATAATATATATTGTATATTTTAAATATATATTATATAATATATCTGATCACAGGAATTCTAAAAGGAGGTCTATAACAAATGAAAAATAAAAAAGGTATATCGCTTATAGTACTTGTTATAACTATAATTGTAATAATTATACTTGCAGCGGCAGTAATACTTACACTAAACAAAAGCAATCCAATAGAAAACGCAAAAGAAGCGTCTTTTAAAAATGATATTAAAGACTATTCTGAAGCTTTAGAGCTCTATATTTCTAAACAGACTCTTGATAGCTTAGGCGAATTTAAAAAAGAAAATTTAGATAAAAAGGCATATAAAGAAACTGAAAAAATAGAAGGGACAATAAAAGAAATATTGCCTGATATGAAAAATGAATATGCAAGCAAATTTAAAATAGAACGAGGAAAACTTCTATATGTAGGAAATACAAAAAAAGAAGAAAAGTGGTTAATGGAAATTGATATGGAAGTTAGAATGGCAATACTCAATGAAAATGGCGTTATAATAGGTGTAAAAAACTTTGAAAACCTATATGGTACTTTAGAGATACCAAAAGAAGCTACAGGCATAGCAACAGGTGCTTTTTTCAATAATAAAGGCTTAGAAAAAATAGACTTTAGTAAAAATAGCAAAATAACAAGTATTCCATCAGGCTGCTTTAGAGATTGTAGTAATTTAAAAAACATAATCCTTTCTAATAGCATAACCTCTATAGGCAATCTTGCTTTTCAAGGATGCATAAGTTTAGATGATGTTGTAATACCTAATAGTGTCACTGATATAGGTAGTCAAGCTTTCTACTATTGTACTGGTCTTACTAATATACAACTATCAAACAATCCAAACTTTAAAACAATTAACAATTATATATTATGTGGTACAAAGGTCTCAAATCTTCAACTACCTGAGAATATTACAACTATTTGCATGTATGCATTTTCAGGTTGCCATAATTTAAAAGAGCTATCAATTCCTAAAAACGTATCCACTATATATAACGCTTTTGGAAATTGCTCAAATTTAGCAAAAATAAATGTAGATGCAAACAATCTAAATTTTGCTTCATATGATGGTTCTCTATATTCCAAAAATTATGATACTTTAATAACCTGTCCAAATGGAAAATCAGATATTAATATGCATGCCAATACAAAAACCATATCCAATAATGCTTTTGAAAGTTGTTTAAAATTAACTACTTTAAATATACCTCAAAACGTATCTACTATTAATGCTGCTCAAATATCTAATTGTACAAATCTTTTAAATATAATAATAGACCCTAATAATCAAGACTTTACTTTTAAAGATGGTGTATTATATACAAAAGATATGAGTGTACTAATTAGCGGAACTAATACTGTTTCAAACGTAACAGTTCCAAGCACTGTTACAAGTATGAGAGCATATGCATTTCAAAACTGTAGAAAACTAAATAAAATTGATATGAGCAATTCTAAGATAGCAAATATTCCAGGACGTTCTTTTGAAAATGTTGGACTGTCAGAAATACTACTACCATCTACTTTAAAATCTATTGAGAGCCAAGCATTTTGTGGTACTAATTTAACTAATGTTACACTACCTGAAGGGCTTACAACTATACACAATATAGCATTCTATTCAAATGGTGCGCTAAATACAGTAAGTGTACCTTCAACTGTTAATAGTATGACTCAACCTTTTGCTGCATGTGGTAACTTAAAAAACATTACTGTAAGTCCAAGTAATCCAAACTATTGCGTACAAGATGGAGCCATCTATAACAAAGATAAAAGTGCTCTTGTATGTATGCCAGGTAATAAGTCTACATTTACAGTTCCAAACACGGTTAAAACATTAAAATATGGTTGTATGTCATACTCAGGTGGGCTTACAAATGTAATATTGCCAGAAGGTCTAATGAATATTGAAACTTGTGCTTTCTCTTATGATAGTAGCCTTTTATCCATAACAATACCTTCTAGTGTAACTGGTATATATGACGCATTTTCAGAATGTACTTCATTAAAATATATAAATGTATTAAAGCCTTTTAATTCTATACCGGGCGCACCATGGTCTGCTCCATATGGAATTAATACAGTTAAATGGAATTAATATATTTAAAAAAGAAATAAGAGTTACAATTGTAACTCCTTTTCTTTTTTGCTTATTTGCATCATTTTAACTACAAATCACATTTGTAATTTACGCTAAGTAAATATCAAAAAGCCCCAAAAAGCTACTAATCTAATAGTAGCTTTTATATTTTTTGCTTTTTTATATTTATTCCTAATTCATATATTATTTGCTTTGTAATTTATGCCTCTATTTATATATTTATAATGCTTACTCTATACTTTGAGTATATTTTAATTCTTCTTCTGCCTCACGATAATCATTCATATAGAAACTAACCATATTCCAAAAAAGTTTAGAATGATTACTATATACTAAGTGGCAAAGTTCATGTAAGCAAACATATTCTATTGCTTTTTGACTATATATTACAATATCTTTACTTATACTTATTTTTTTTGATGATGAACAATTTCCCCATGTCTTTTTTAAATTTTTAATTCTATATTCATTTGGAGCTACTCCAACTAAATTTATCATCTTTTTCATACTTTTATCTACTTCTTCTTGTGCTAAGGTAAAATAGTATATATATATTGCTTCTTTTACTTTTATTTTTTGTTCATCACTTTTTTCTAAAATTTTATATTTAATTGGTAAGTATACGTATAATGTATCTTTAGTTTTTGCGCACTCTGATGTTTTTATATCTTTATATATAATACTTAAGATATACTCTTTCCCAAGTATTTTAAATATTTCACCATTTATATATTCTTTATATTTTCTTTTTGGAAATGCAGATACTTTTTCATATATCCATTTTTTCTTATTTTCAGCTGCCTCTTCTATCTCTTTAAGGGAGGTATTGAGTGGGGCTTTTACAATAACTTCTCCGTTATCTATACATATGTATATGTATTTTCTTTTTCCTCTATTTATGCTATATTCAATTTTCTTATCATGATATTTAATAAAATTTATAATTTCTCCCACCTTTTTTTGACTTTTTATTCTTTAATTTTTCTTATATCTACTTTTACTTAGTACTTATCTAGTCTAATCTATGTAGTATTTTTGCACAGCTTGGGCAAAGATATCTATATTTTAAATCGATGCCTATCTCTTGAGAATAGTTATTACACCTAGCACATGTAGTACCTAATGCCTTTTTTACACTTATTGAACCTTTATCTGCTATATTCGCCTCTATTTTAGATACATTTAATGCATGTAATAGATCCTCATAATTTTTTTCTATAAAATCTTTTTGTTTTTCTTTTGTATTAATTATAACGGAAGCTTCAAGCGTAGAATTTATAATCTTATTTTTTTGAGCTATATATATGTGTGTTTTTACTTTATCTGCTATATAGTATATCGTCTTCCATTTCGCTTCTTCTTCTGCAAAATCATTATCTATACTTGCCATTTTAAACTTATACATAAGTAGATTTTCTGCTTCTCCCATGCTTTTATGCCATATATTTGGCCATATTTCTTCTAAAGTAAATGGCAATATAGGTTCTACATATACTACAAGTGCCATAACAATTCCATACATAGTCGATTGTACACTTCTTCTTTGCTTATCTTCTTTATTTAATATATATAAATTAAACTTATTTGTTTCAAAATAGTATTTGGCTAAATCTTCCTTGCAAAATTTTATAATTTCTTTATATAACTTACTAAAATCTAATTCTTCATAGTATTTATTAAGAGTTTCAACTAACTCTTTTAACTTTTTATACATAATTTTATCTAAGTCATTTCTATCTACTAATAACACTCTATTTTTTATTGGATTATAATCTGATAAATTAGATAACATATATTTAAATGCTCGCCTTATTGCTGTATATGAGTGTTTTGTATTTATTATACTTTGCTCATTTAGGCACAGAACATTTTTATCAGAATTTGCAACTGCCCATAATCTTAATACATCTGTACCATATTTTTTAATTGCCTCATCTAATATATATTGATTGCTTTTTGTACTCTTTAATTCTTGCATACTAGGATGTACCATCAATCTAGTTATTCTATCTAATTCTTTTTCTATATTAGAGCTAAAACTTATAGCAAGTAGCTTTTTTGCAAATGAGTCTTGGCTCTCTATGCTTATGTTTTCAGTAGACTCATCTTCTACGTCATGTACTAGTACTGTTGATACTACTCCAAAAAACTCATTTAACGTTGACTCATCTTTAAAGAAAAATCCACACCCACATTCGCATGATACCAATCCTTTAAGTATTTCTTCTGGTGTTAGTTTATGCCACTGTTCTACACCTTTATCTTTTAACAACTCTTTTATCGCATTTATTGATATATCATTTATTATCTCTTTTCCACAATTTGCGCAGTAAAAGGTTGGTATAGGAGTTCCTACTATCCTCTCATCTGATACTATTTCTTCTTTTATATTATTTACCCTATTTATGGTTTCACTAAATTCTTTTGTTTTATATATATTCCCTGAAGATATTTTTTCTCTTATTTTTTCCATTTGTTGTTCTGATATTATTTCATCTTTTTTCTTTAAATACCATTGGCTAATTATTCTATACACTGCTTCACTTTGACAGGTCCTACACTTTGGCATTTTTATATTAACTAGTTCCTGAGCATATAGTGTTTTTACTTCTTTTAAGTTTGAAATTATCATATCGCTTACATCTTTATATGACTTTTTCACATAATTTAAATTAATAGTTGTTATATTCCCTTTTTTATCTATAACATTTCTTACATTTTCTTCAAGTCCTGCGTCTACAAGTATCATATAATCAAGATAGTTATTTGCTGCAGATATAACAGATACCCCAGTTCCTTGTCTTTGATTTAATATTACATAGTCTTTTTTTGTATCTATTATCTTTATTCTCTTAGATGCATCTATTGGATTTATACAAATAAGTTTCTTTAAGTCTTTACTTTTAAAAGAATCAATTTCTTCGTGATTTACAAAAAAACCTAACTGCATTACTTGATCAATCACTTTAGATGCCATTATGTAATGATATGTTATTTCTTTTTCTTTTACCTCAACTATACTATACTCTGTATTTTTTGCAAGTGCTATATACTGGCTAGATAACATTTGCCAAGGCCTTAATGTAGTTGCTATAAAGTAAGTATTGCTAAGCTCCCCATATTTTGATAGAACACCCTCATCTGAGTCTACTTTGTATAATATATATGAGCAATCTACTTTTGTTTTTTCATATTTCATGTTTTTATTGCTAATTGATTTACCACACGTTGTACACCAATGTACTGGTTTTAATACTTTATGAAGTTTATCTTCTTTATATAGAGCTAGAAAAGCATCAAGCATTTTATCTCTAAATTCAGTTTTAAATTCAGTCATATTACTTACATTATAGTTAAGTATTGTACCTAAATCATTTATTTGTATTATCTGCTTTTTTACACTTTCTTCTAGTCTTTGACTATTGGATTGTCTTAGTTTTGCTAACTGAGATGTACTTTTAGATTGTTTCTTCTTTAACTTTTCTTTAACTTCTTTTTTCTTTGTATCATCTTCTTCTAATTCTGATTCTGATTCTATATCAGAGCTATCTTGTGACTCTTTAGAACTTGTAAAAAGAATTTCGTGTTCAACTAAATTTCCAGTCATTATCTCATGCCTTATAAATATATCTTTATATATTTTATTTACTCGACTAGTTTCATCTAACTTATCTACTATATTTATTGGCACTTCTGCTATTTTGTATTTTTTCCCACCATTTTTTTTATTTCTTGCAACTACATCTTTATATTTAGTTATATCCTGTATCTTTTCTAAAAAATATTTTTCCCTTTTTACTAAATCTCCAGCTACAGGTATTGAAGAACCGGGTAAATTTATAGTCTTAGTATAGTCTTTTCCGCTTACAATTTTCACATTCATCACCTTTTTAACATTATATCAAATACTTATCTCTTTTTCAAGTATTATTTTAAAGTATGTCTTGTAATTATTACTGTTTCGTTAATACAAAAGTAGTAGTTGCAAATACTTTCATTAGTAAAACATTAAATCGTTTTTATCATAATCATACATAAATGCTCCTTCTCACACACACAACTGTGACATTTTGAAATTACACAGTTAAGTTGAGAAACCATTGATAAGTGCTCCAAAGGAACAAAAAAGGCCATCTATTAAAGTAAAGGACCAGACAAGACCGGACGAAACCCATATTGGCTAAGGGCATAACCACCGTAGCCTGCGGCCACATGGAAAACACCAGCTGCCAATCCGTGACCGAAATAGCCACCGCGAAGAAAAAATGGAAGTGAATGCCCTAACAAACTATAATCATCATCCCAATTAGAACTTATTGAAACAGTATCATCTTTGTTTTTTATCCACCCATTACTAGCTGCACTTGCAGAATTACTCCCATAGTATGAATAATTTCCTTCTTCAATTGTCTCATAAATCCCATCACCTTTTTTTGTTTTCATTAAATCATATGATGCTTTGGTTAATCTTTTTCTTACCGGATTATATGTATTTCCTTTTTCCCACAAAGCATCTTGTGTGATAGTACTTCCATCATTTAATACTGTATCT
>JAVXNL010000020.1:0-18829 GCA_036645795.1 Clostridia bacterium | reverse complement strand
TTATTATGTAAGGAGTGAGAAAAATGAGTTTGTTATAAGATACAATATTTTTGGAGCTTTAAAACGGTATATATTTTAAAGAAAGAAGAGGTATATAATGTATACAGAACATTTTCGAGTTACATATCCCAAAGAATATGAGAAATTTATAAGTATTGTTTTTAATGACGGAAACGAATATTTATGCAGGATATTAATAAATCTCCATTCGGATAAAACTTTTAAAAATTATATAGCTTTTGCAAAAGAGATATATATAAAAGATGATTTTAAAAGTATTTCTGATAAAGTAGAAGTAATGGAAGTGAAAAGGGATTGTTATTTCTATTATATTGAAGACGAGGAACTAGAAGACAATATAATATATATTACTAAAAAAGTTTTAAATATTCAAACAGAAAGCGAGAAAATATTTGAGGCTGAAATTGCTAATAATAAAATGATTGGAGTGTCAAATGATTTTATTAGAAGAGCTATTGGCCATAATGGGAAAAGAACGCCATATGAATTACATGGTGTGTTAATACCTAATAGCTAAATTATAAAGAAAATATAGAAGTATATTCTATATTTTCTTTTTTGTTTAATATTAAAGAAACTATTTTTTAAATATAAGATACATGTGTTATGTGTATAATTTATGATGGCTTCTACGACAAAAGTGAAATTTTTGTGTATTTATATCTTTCGTGTTTATTTTTATTTATATTTATGGTATAATAAAAGTAAATAAAGGTTGGTGTAAATAATGAAGAGTGCATATAGCATATTTCGGAATAAGTAATGAAATAGAAGAACTTGTAAATCAATGTGAAGAAGAAGTTGATATATTATATAAAGAAATAGAAAAGCTAGCTTTATATAATCAGTCTAAAGTGTTAAAAGCTTTTCAAGAGCAAAAAGTCGCACAAGCACATTTTGGAAAAACTACTGGATATGGGTATGATGATCTTGGAAGAGATGCAATAGAGAAAATTTTTTCTAAAATATATAATACGGAAGATGCGTTAGTAAGGGTACAGTTTGTTAGTGGAACTCATACAATTGCGACGGTACTTCAAGCTTTACTTATGCCAGGAGATACACTTCTTGCTATAAGTGGGAAGCCATATGATACTCTTTGTAATGTTATAGGAATTGTAGAAAGTCCGTTATCTTTAAAAAACTATGGAGTAAAGTATGAGCAAATTGACTTGTTAAATAAAGCCTCATTTGATATTCCTAAGATAATAGAATATATAACTAAAAATAAAGTTAAACTGGTACATATCCAAAGATCAAGGGGTTATGAGATAAGGAAGGCTTTATATATATCAGATATTAAAGAGGTAATAGAAGAAATAAAGAAAATTGATAAAGATATTATTGTAATGGTTGATAATTGTTATGGGGAATTTACTGAAACATTAGAACCTACAGATGTTGGAGCAGATATTGCAGTGCGGTAGTCTTATAAAAAACATGGGTGGTGGACTTGCACAAATGGGAGGATATATTGTAGGAAAGAAAAAATATATTGAGCTTTGTGCAGATAAATTAACATGCCCTGGAGTTGGAAGAGAATGTGGTGCAACGCTTGGGCAAAATAGCAATATACTTCAAGGAGTATTTATGGCACCATCTACAGTGAAAAACGCTTTGAAAATCGCAATACTTACAGCATCGATGCTAGAAAAACAAGGGTTTGATATATATCCAGGAGTATTTGATAAAAGAAGCGATATAGTACAGACGGTAAAATTTAATGACCCAGGAAAACTAGTTAAATTTGTACAAGGAATACAATCAGCAAGTCCAGTAGATAGCAATGTTACTCCTTATCCTTGGGATATGCCAGGATATACAGACAAAGTGATAATGGCTGCAGGTACTTTTATAGAAGGAGCAACAATTGAATTATCTGCAGATGGTCCATTAAGACCACCATATACTGCATATTTACAAGGTTCTCTTACATATGAATCTGGGAAAATAGCTTTATGCAAAGCAATACAGGAAATGAAAGCAGAGGAAATAAAATGAGAGTAGTTGTAATAGGCGGTGGAGCTGCAGGCATGATGGCAGCTATAACAGCTGCAAAAGAAAATAATAATGTGAAGCTTTTAGAAAAAACCTCAAGTCTTGGAAATAAAGTAAAGATAACTGGAAAAGGTAGATGTAATTTAACTTTTGAGGGAACAAATGAAAACTTCAAAGAAAATATAGTTAAAAATCATAAATTTATGTACAGTAGTTTTTCAAAATTTGATAATAAAGATGTAGTTTCATATTTTAATTCAATTGGGGTTAAAACTAAAGTCGAAAGAGGTGGTAGAGTATTTCCTATATCAGAGTCGGCAGAAGAAATTGTTATAGCTTTGAAAAAAGAACTAAAAAAGTATAATGTTGAAATAATAAAGGACTCAAGAGTAAAAAAAGTTTTAGCTATAAATGATAAGGTATGCGGAGTAGAACTTACCGGAGGTAAAACTATATCTTGTGATAAATGCATAGTTGCAACTGGTGGAAAAAGCTATCAAAAAACAGGTAGTACAGGAGATGGGTATGATATAAGTAGAAAACTTGGCCATAAGATAGTAGATGTAAAACCAGGGCTTGTACCACTTAAATCAAATGATATTATATGTAAAAACCTTCAGGGCTTATCTCTTAAAAATGTAGAACTTAGACTATATGAAAAATGTAACCCGAAATCAAAGATAATATATTATGGCTTTGGAGAAATGTTGTTTGCACATTTTGGAATGACAGGGCCTATGTTACTAAGTTCGAGTAGTAAACTTAGTAGAGTAGAAAATATTGATGAGAAGATAAAAAAAAATCAAATATATGCATCTATAGATTTAAAACCTGCGCTTAGTAAAGATATACTTGATAAACGTCTTTGTAGAGACTTTGAAAAATATGCAAATAAAGAATTTAAAAATAGTCTAGATTCTTTATTACCACAAAAACTAATACCAGAAATAATAAAATTATCTGGTATTAATAAAGATAAAAAAGTTCATCAGATAACCAAAAAAGAAAGAATGCAGCTTCTAGAAAGTATAAAAAATATACAAATAAATATATCGGGGTTTATGCCTTTAGAAATGGCAATAATTACTACTGGAGGGATAGATGTATCTCAAATTAACCCTAAAACCATGGAATCTAAAATAGTTACAGGACTGTATTTTGCTGGTGAAGTTATAGATGTAGACGCTTATACAGGTGGATATAATTTACAAATTGCATTTTCTACTGCTGTAGCGGCAGGAAAAAATAAAAAAGAGGAGGAAAAGTAAATGAATGAAAAAATATTTGTAAAAGAAAAAAAAGGATTACCTCTAATTGCGATAATACTTATTGTAGCAATAGTAGGCAGTTTTATAGGTAGTGCTTTTACGTATTTAGTACTAGAGTCAAAATTTAAAAATAGTAAAGGGGTAACAAGTGATACAACAGGAAAAAAATATGAAATAAATAATGTTGAAAATCCAGTTGTAGCAATTGCAGAAAATGTAGGACCCTCAATTGTTGGGGTTAAGATAAAATCAGTTGGACAAAATCCTTTTGGGACTTTACAAGAGTCTGCAGCAGAAGGTTCAGGAATTATATATAGTGAAGATGGATATATTATAACAAATTATCATGTTGTAGAATCGGCTATAAATAATTCTAATGCATCTGTGGAAGTGACTTTTCCCAATAGTTTAGATACTTGTATTGCAACCGTTATTGGTGGAGATCAAGTAACTGATTTGGCAGTATTAAAAATAGATAAAACAGGACTTACAAAAGCAGAATTTGGTAAATCTTCAGACTTGAAAGTAGGCGAACTTGCAGTGGCAATCGGCAATCCTCTTGGTCAAGAATTTGCTGGAAGTGTAACAGTTGGATATGTATCAGCATTAAATAGAAAACTTACAACAGATGGAAGAACATATAAACTAATACAAACAGATGCTGCTATAAATCCAGGCAATAGTGGTGGTGCTTTAGTTAATTCAACTGGTAAAGTAATAGGAATAAATACGGCAAAAATTGGAGCAGCAGAAGTTGAAGGCCTAGGCTTTGCAATACCAACGGATGATGCATTGCCAATAATACAAGAGCTTATAACAAATAAAAAGATTGTAAGACCATATATAGGACTTACAGGAATGGATTTAGATGCAAAAACAGCAAAAGAAAATAGCTTGCCAGAAGGTATATATGTAGCATCAATTATAAATAACTCTCCAGCAGCAAAATCAGGGATTCAAAAAGGTGATATTATTGTAAGAGTAGACTCAAAAGATATAAAAACAATGGAAAAACTAAATGAAATAAAAAATGGCAAAAAAGTAGGTGACAAAATGGTACTTTCAGTTAGTAGAGCAGGCAAAGAACAAGATATTACAGTAACTCTTGAGGCCGATAGTACTAATACTATAAATAACAAACCAAATAGCACTATAAATCCAAATGCTAGATAGTAAAATATAATAAACCAATATAAAGACTTTCACAAAATAGTGAAAGTCTTTACTGACATATAGAAAAAGTAAGGGGGTGTTGTTTAGCACAGAACAGTAATAGTATAGACATTAAGTTATTTCATTTTTGTTACAATTTGTTAAATTACCCATGTATTTTATATATATATATTGAAAAATCTAGGTAAATAATATATAATTGAAACAGAAAGAGTTTTTGCTTTTAAATGCAAAAAAGAAAATAGGAGGTAGAAACATGGAACACTGTGATGGTTGTGATGGGTGTAATATAGATGATAAACTAGTAGAGATCGCAAAGAAATATGAAAATGTTGAAGGGGGAATAATAGGAGCACTTCACGAAGTACAAAATAATTATGGTTATATATCAACGGTATCTCAAAAATATTTATCAAAAACATTAAATATTCCTATGTCAGATATATATGGAATAATAACATTTTATTCGAGATTTACACTTAAACCAAAAGGAAAATATAATATACAAGTATGTTTAGGCACTGCATGTTATGTAAAAGGCGCTCAAAGTATTTTAGAAAAACTAAAAAAAGAACTTAATATACAAGAAGGACAAACAACTCCAAACGGTAAGTTTTCACTAGAAGCCGTGAGATGCATTGGCGCTTGTGGACTTGCTCCTGCAATTGTTGTAAATGGAGAAGTATATGGCAAGATGACTGAAGAAAAAGTATGTCCTTTAATTAAAAAATACGAAGATATGAAATAGGGGGTGAGTAAGATGGAATTAAAAGAAAAACTAGCTACTATAAAAAAAGAGTATAATAGTACTTTAAACAAAAAAAGAATAATGGTGTGCTCGGGAACAGGATGTACATCTTCTAAAAGTGATAAATTATTAAAAAAATTGAATGATGAAATTTTAAATCAAAATGCAAAAGGTATAATAGCACAAAAAACTGGTTGTTTTGGCTTTTGTGCGAAAGGACCAATTGTTGTGATTTTTCCGGATGAAGTGTTTTATGAGTTGGTTTCTCCAGAGGACGCAAAAGAAATTGTATCTGCCGTAGCTAGTAATAAGCTTGTGGAACATTTACTTGCAAAAGAAAATGATAAATATATAAAAAAATGGCATGAGCTAAATTTTTATAGCAAACAAGAAAGAATAGCTTTAAAAAATTGTGGACAAATAGATCCGGAAGTTATAGAGGAATATATTGCATTAGATGGATATATGGCTATACAAAAAGCATTGGGTATGTCACGTGATTTTGTAATAGATGAAATATTAAAATCAGGTCTAAGAGGAAGAGGAGGCGCTGGTTTTCCAACTGGAAAGAAGTGGAAACTTACAAAAGACTCAGTATCAGATATAAAATATGTGTGTTGCAATGCTGATGAAGGCGACCCAGGAGCTTTCATGGATAGAAGTATATTAGAAGGAGATCCTCATTCGATAATAGAGGCTATGATGATAGCAGGTTATGCAATTGGTGCAAAACAAGGATATATTTATGTCAGAGCAGAATATCCTATAGCTGTATCTAGATTAAATATTGCAATAGAACAAGCAAAGAAATTAGGTATTCTTGGAACAAAAATATTTGATACAGATTTTGAATTCAATATTGAGTTAAGACTTGGCGCGGGAGCATTTGTTTGTGGTGAAGAGACGGCCCTTATGAATTCTATTGAAGGAAATAGAGGAGAACCAAAACCTAGGCCACCATTTCCATCAGTTAAAGGGCTATTTGGAAAACCAACATTGTTAAATAATGTAGAAACATATGCCAATATATGTAAAATAATACTCAAAGGCTCAGATTGGTTTAGTAAAACAGGTACTAATACCTCAAAAGGAACGAAAGTATTTGCTCTTGGAGGAAATATAAATAATGTAGGACTAGTTGAAGTTCCAATGGGTGTTACTTTAAGAGAAATTGTATATGATATTGGTGGGGGTATTCCAAATGGACATCGTTTTAAAGCAGCTCAAACCGGAGGTCCAAGTGGTGGGTGTATACCAGTAGAACATTTAGATACACCAATAGATTATGAATCTTTAGGACAAATTGGCTCAATGATGGGATCTGGTGGTCTTATCGTAATGGATGAAACGAAGTGCATGGTAAATATAGCTAGATTTTTTTTAGAGTTTAGCGTAGAGGAGTCTTGTGGTAAGTGTCCACCATGTAGAATTGGGACCAAAAGAATGCTTGAAATTTTAACAAGAATAACAAAAGGAAAAGGAAAAGATGGCGATATAGAAAAGCTAGAAAGACTAGCTTTAAATATAAAGAAAGCATCACTTTGTGGACTAGGACAAACGGCGCCAAACCCCGTACTGAGTACATTAAGATATTTTAGAGAGGAATATGAAGCTCATATATATGATAAAAAGTGCCCAGCAAAGGAATGTAAAGCATTAACAAGAATACAAATTGATCCAGATAGATGTAAACAATGCGGAATATGTGCGAATAATTGTCCAGTAGATGCAATTGAGGGAACACCTAAAAAAGGAGCATTTAAAATAGATCAGGACAAATGTATTAAATGTGGAGTTTGTATAACAAAATGTCCGTTTAAAGCAATACAAAAATAGATGGAGGTGAAAGAAAATGGAAAAACTAAAAGATACTAAAAGTGTGAAAAAAATAAATAAAAAAGAAAATAAAACAAAACTTAAAAATATATCACTAACAATAGATGGAAAAAAAGTGACAGTGCCAGAAGGAACATCAATACTTGAAGCCGCAAGAAAATTAGATATAGATATACCAACGTTATGTTTTTTAAAAGAAATAAATGAGGTTGGAGATTGTAGAATGTGTCTTGTAGAAATAGAAGGAGTTCGTGGGTATAAAGCATCTTGTGTATATCCAGTAGAAGAAGGCTTAATAGTACGAACTAATACAAAAGGGCTAATAGATACAAAAAGAACAATACTAGAACTAATACTATCTAGTCATGAAAAAAAATGTCTCACATGCGTTAGAAGTACAAATTGTAGATTACAAGATTTATGTAGAAGGTTTGAAATACCAGATTTAGAATATGAAGGAGAACTTCCAGAATCAGAACTAGATGATTCTTCTGAGTGCATAGTTAGAAATACAGCAAAATGTATATTGTGTAGAAGATGTATTAATATATGCAAGAAGGTGCAAGGTGTCAGTGCTATAACTAATGTAAATAGAGGATTCAAAGTAAAAGTTGGAGTAGCTCTTGGAATGGGAATAAAAGACTCAACATGTGTTGGTTGTGGACAATGTGTAATACATTGCCCAGTAGCAGCACTTACAGAAAAGAGCAATGTAGGTGAATTAAGAGAAGCATTAGAAAATCCCAAAAAACATGTGGTGATACAGAGCGCACCATCAGTTAGGGCAACAATTGGAGAAGAATTTGGAATGCCAATAGGCAGTCTTGTAACTGGTAAAATGGTATCCGCTTTAAAAAGACTTGGGTTTGATAAAATATTTGATACAGACTTAGGTGCAGACATAACAATAATGGAAGAGGCTACAGAATTTATAGAAAGAATAAAATCAGGAAATAATTTACCAATGATTACATCTTGTAGCAGTGCGTGGATTACATTTGCGGAAAAATTTTATCCAGAGCAATTATCGTATCTTTCAACAACAAAATCACCTATGGAGATCTTAGGTACCCTTATAAAAACCTATTATGCAAAAAAAGAAGGCATTGATCCAAAAGATATTTACTCAGTTGCACTTATGCCATGCTCTGCAAAAAAAGCAGAGATATTAAGGGAAGAATTAAAACTTGAGAATGGACTGCAAGCTGTAGATAATGTAGTAACTACAAGAGAAATAGCACGAATGATGAAAGAAGCAAATATTGATTTATCGGTATTAGATGATTCTGATTATGATAGACCATTTGGTGTTGCTACTGGTGCAGGTCATATTTTTGGAGCGACAGGAGGCGTAATGGAGGCTGCACTTAGAAGCGTTTCATATTTACTTGACAAGACAGAAATAGAAAATGTAGAGTTTAAAGCAACTAGAGGATTCGAAAATATAAAGACAGCAGAAATTGAAATATGTGGAAAAACACATAAAATAGCTATCGCACAAGGGCTTGCAAATGTAAGTAAAGTAATGGAAGAAATAAAAAATAATACAAGTCCATACAGTTTTATTGAAGTAATGTCTTGCCCTGGTGGTTGTATAAATGGCGGAGGGCAACCTATAGTAGATGAATATAAAGCAAGTAAAATTGATGTAAAAGGATTACGTGCCAAAGCTTTATATAAGGCAGATAAAAATTCAAAATATAGAAAATCTCATCAAAATCCAGATGTACAATATATTTACAAAGAATTTATTGGAGAACCAAACAGCAAAGAAGCTCATAAGCTTTTACATACCAAATATAACAAACAAGAAGTGTATATAGAAAGGGGATAATATGAAAAAAGAAGAAATATCATTAAAGAATACAAAGGCAGAGATTTTAAATGCATTAAATGATGCATTAGAAAAGGAAAAGAATATTTCAACAATTAAATCTAATCCTGAAAAAGAAGATAAAGAAAAATCTATAAAAAAGGCGATAGAGACATCTAAGGTAAATGTGGAACAAAAGATTTTTTCTGAAGAGTTAAATAATAAATTTAAAGAATTAGAAAAAGCAATAGAATCAGAAGAAGAAAAATTAAAAAATCTTTATGGAATTGAAAAAGAGTTACAAAATATTACTCTTGTTATTAATGCTGGTAAAGATTGTATGGCACAAGTAGAATATGAAAACAAAGCTAAAACTGAAGAATTAAATAATGAATTAGAAATACTAGAAAAAAGTTTTAAACAAAAAAACATTGAACTTCAAAAAGACTATGATGTTACAAGTAAAAATTTAAAAATTGAAAGAGATAGAGAGATAGAGGAGTATAACTACAAACAAAAAAGAGAACGCGAATTACAAAATAACAAATGGACTGATGAAAAACAGCAAAGAGAGCTTAAATTATCAAAAGTAGAAGAAGATGCTAAAAGATTACTAAATGAGGCGACTCAAAAAGTAGAATATATTAAAGAACTTGAAATGAAAGTTAATGAAATTCCAAAATTATTACAAAAAGAATATGAACGTGGTAGAAGCGAAATAACAAAAGAACTTAAATGCCAACACGAACATCAAGTTGAGCTATATAAAAAAGATTATGAGAGCACTAAAAATAGACTTGATGATAAAGTAGAATCTCTTACACAAGAATTGGCTAAATCAATCAATTTAAACTCATTGTTACAAGAAAAATTAGACAAGAGTTATGTAGAGATAAAAGAATTAGCTACTAAAACTGTTGAATCTGCAGGTGGTGTTAAAATAATAGGAAATACAACCAATGAAAATAAATAATTTTATGTTTGAAGTTAAAAAATACACATAACAACTTTTTAAGCGCTACCAAAGCTACTTATAGTAACTTTGGTAGCGCTTAGTTGTCAAACAAAATAAAAAAGTAACAAGCCTTATTTACAAAACATAAAACATTATTGATATAAAATGGCATATAGAGCCCATTAGTACAAAAATATGCCATATTGAATGAAAATATTTAATATGTTTATTTAAATAGAATATAGTTCCTAGAGTATATAGTATACCACCTGCTGCGAGCCAAAATACTCCTAAAGGCTGTATAAATTTTGCAATATCTGGAATTGCAAAAACAATAGCCCACCCCATTATGATATACATTGCCGTTTTAATCACCTTAAACTTGCCCTTAAACTTGTCTATTGATAAAGTAGAACTAACTATGCCAATTAAGGCCATAGCCCATACAATGCTAAATATAGTCCAACCAACAGCACCATCTTGCCTTAGCGTTACAAGAGTAAAAGGTGTATATGTACCCGCAATAAGCAAATATATTGAAGCGTGGTCAAATATTTGAAATACACGTCTGGCTTTTGTATGAGCAAGAGAGTGATAAAGCGTAGACATTGTATATAAAATAACTAAAGTAGTGCCATATATTGAGACACTTACAACTTGCCATACATTTCCATATAGTACAGCAGCAATTATCATTACAATAAGTGCTACAATAGCCCCAATAGCACCAACTCCATGCGTTATAGCATTAGCAATCTCTTCTCCAATGCTTAGAATACGTTCGTTTTTTTTGTTTACTATACATTTATTTGAATTTGTACTTTTTTCTTTTTTTATAATGTTAGTTTTGTGCTTTGATTTTACCATATAACTATTTCAACTCCTAAAAAGACGCAAGTAACTTAAATTACTGCGTCTCATACTTTAATTTATTTCTAATTTTACAAATATTTTTTTTCCTTTTCTTAAGATAACATATCCTTTTGAAAAATCATTAAAAGGTATTTGGTAATGAACATCAGTTATTTTTTGATCATCAATTGATATACCACCTTGTTCAACTAGAATTCTTGCTTGACCTTTTGATGGGGCATTATTCGAAAATAGTATTGCCTCAATTATAGATAGTGTATTAGGATTTTCCAATTTAGCTTTATCAATAATTATAGCAGGCATATTTTTACTATCATTTTGATTTTCAAAAAGATCTTCTGAAGTCTTTTTTGCACTTAGTGCATTTTCTTCGCCATGAATTAGTTTTGTTATTTCGAATGCTGCAATTTTTTTAGCTTCATTTATTTTATCACCTTCAAGATTAGATAAGCGATTTACCTCTTCCATAGGTAGAAATGTAAGCATTCTTAATACATCTCTTACTTCGCTATCTGCTATATTTCTCCAGTATTGGTAAAATTCATAAGGACTAGTACGTTTTGGATCTAACCAAAGTGCTCCACTTACGGTTTTACCCATCTTTTTGCCTTCTGAATTTAAAAGAAGTGGACATGTTAGACAAAAGCTACCATTTTTATGTATTTTACGAATAAGTTCAACACCACTAAGCATATTAGACCATTGGTCATCTCCACCTATTTGAATTCTACATCCTTTATTTTCAAAAAGTTGTAAAAAATCATAACTTTGCATTAGCATATAATTTAATTCAAAAAAAGTAAGACCTTTGTCCATACGTTGCTTATAGCAATCTGCTGCAAGCATTCTATTTACATTAAAATGTACTCCATAAGTGCGTATAAAATCCATATAGTTTAAGTCTAATATCCAATCAGCATTATTTGCAATGATAGCAGCATTTTCTCCTTCAAAAGATACAAATCTACTTACTTGTTTTATAATATTATCCACATTTTTTTGTATATCTTCAGCTGTAAGCATTTTTCTCATATCGGTTTTACCACTAGGATCACCTATCATAGCAGTACCTCCACCTACAAGTATAATAGGTGTATGTCCACATTTTTGGAAATATGACATTAACATTAATGGAATAAAATGCCCTATATGTATACTATCTGCAGTAGGATCTATGCCTAAATAGATTGCAGTTTTTTCCCCCTCTACCATTTTTTTAAATTCATCTTCAAAAGTTATTTGTTTAATTAATTCTCGTTGCTTTAATATATCATATACAGACATATTTTGTGTTTCATTATTCATATTTTCCACCTTCTATTCTACAAATTTATATTTACGTTTTGTTCACGTGCTATGTATTAGTATAACACAATTTTTTAAAAAATAAAAGTGAAACTTAAAAAATGTACAAAAATTTATACAAATGTTTCTCGAAATGTTGCAAAAATTCTTTGCATATAGTATTATATATTGTAATTAGATGAAAAACAAAGGATGTGTGAAAGTAGTGAAGTATACAAATTATACACAAGAATTAAAAACAAAAAAAACACATTTACTAAAAAAGATATTTAAAAGATTTTATCCTACATATAAATTTGAAAGAGTTGAAGATATACCGTTTGAGTTACTTGAAAAAGAAAAGATAAAATTAATATTGTTTGACATGGATAACACTTTAGTAAATAGTGAGTATATATATAGGAAGTCTTTAAAAGAATGGACTTATGTTATAAAAGAAAAAAATATAAAAATGTGCATTTTAAGCAATTCACCAATGGGAAAAAAAGTTAAAAGAATTGCCCGTGAACTTGGAATGAAATATTCATATAACGCTTCAAAACCTTCTATAAAAGGATTTAAGAGCGTTGTAAGTGAATTAAAACTGCCATGCGAAAATGTTTTAATGATAGGAGATCAGGTCTTTACTGATATTTGGGGTGGTAATAGATTTGGGATAAAGACAGTTCTTGTAAGACCAATACAAAAAAAAGAGTGGATATTTACTAAAGTTAAAAGACCTTTAGAAAAAATGATATTAAAACAATACGATAAAGGAAAAAGTGAGGATGATAAGCGATGAGAGCATGTATACCATATATATTAATGAGTATATTAGCAATAATATTTGGGCAAATAGTAGCTCACTTAAATAAGAAACTACCACCGGTAGTCTCAGAAGAAATAACATATAAAGAGTTTTTTAAAACATTTAAAGAAAATTTTAAAATAGATATAAAATATAGTATGATTTTTCTAGTTGCTTTTAATATGCTTATATACTTTCTTGGAAATATACCCTATTCTTATCTATATGCTGTACTTATTGCATGTCTTGGAATCGTTTTTTCGGTAGACTATCATTATAGACTTATACCAGACGAGGCACATATTATAATAGTAATACTTGCAATTATTAATTTAGTATTTAATTTAAATATGTGGTGGAGTTATATTTTAGGTGGTATAATTGGAGGCGCTATATTTTGGGGGCTTGGACTAATCTCTTTACTAATACTAAAAAAAGAAGGAATGGGGTTTGGGGATGTAAAACTTATGGCCTCTCTTGGGTTTTTATTTGGTATAAAGTATATACTCGTAATTGCCTTAGTAGCATTTTTCTTAGGAGCTATAGTTGGTGGCGCAATTCTTATTTTTAAGAAAAAAGATAGTGATGGATATATACCCTTTGGCCCGTTTATAGTAATTGCTACTGTAATTGTTTTATTTGTACCAGCAGACTATATAATTAATATATATATAACATTTTGTAGCTGGCTTGGAATGAAGATGTCTGACATTATATATTTTGTATTAGAAAAATTAAATATAATTAAGATATAGTTTAAAAGTTAAAAGGAAAGGTGGGGGTGAATTGAAAATAACAAAATATCATCAGTCTTGTTTACTTGTAGAGGCTAATGAAAAAAGAATTTTAGTAGATCCAGGAAATATTGGATATATAGATAAATATACAACCTTTGATTGGACAAATATAGATTGTATATTAATTACACACAAACATGATGATCATTGCTTAGATTCAAGTATAAATATGATAGCAGAGCGTGATAATGCAGTAGTATATACGACAAATGAAGTTTTTGATGCTCATAGTCTTATGCGTGTAAGTTTTGTAAAAGCAGGAGATGTAATTGATTTAGATAAGGTAAAAGTTGGCGTTGTAAAAGCAATGCATGGATATTTACCAGCTATGAAAGGTCATGAAGTTAAACAAAATGTGGGATATATAATTGATGATGGTAGAACTAGACTATATATAACAAGTGATACCATAGGATTTAGTAATGAGTATAAATGTGATATAATCGCAATGCCTTTTAATGGTAATGGAATAACTTTTGGTATTTATGATGGACTTTTATTTGCAAAAGATACATGTGCAAAGATTATTTTACCAATACATACAGAGCATCCAAATGCTTTTATGAATCCCGATTTGGAGTTGTTAAAAAATAGTATGGAAGAAATGAAGTTTAGTTATAAAATATTAGAAGTCGAAGAAAAAATAGAACTATAAAAAATGTATGCGGATAATGTGTAAAGATTATCTTAAAACAAGAAAAGAGGTATATATGAAAAGAGAAACTGTTAGAAAAATTCTTACAACAACTATAATAATTCTTTTAGTTGGATTTACATTCTTTTTCATGGATATGAATTTTATTATGAATGGAAAAGAAGTAAGGTTTTGTATAAATACAAATACCTATCAAGATGGGGGTTCTAAAGAGTACACAGGTCTTGGATATAAAATAATAAAATATAATACAATAGCAGGAAATACAGATATTTCATTTGGTACATGGTTTTTAAAATACGATACGAATAAAGCAAAGTTGCCAGAAAACAAAATAAATTTAAAAGGAAAAGTTAAAAGTATAAACAAAATAGATGAAAACACATATTCTTTATTTATAGATTCGACACAAAAAGGTGCAGAAGTAAATAATGCATATGTAAATATTAATACAAATACAGTTATAATGAAAAATAAACTTAAAGCGCAAATTGAAGATATTGGAGTTGACTGTGATGTAGAGGTATATTTTTCATATCCTATATCAAAAGCTTATCCGTTAAATGTTAATGCAAGAAAGATAAATGTTGTAGAAAAAATACGATAAAATTGAGTAGTTACCAAACTTATATTGCTTTTTAACATAATTGGTAAAGAAAGGTAAATATAATATAGATAGTTTTTACTATATTATACAAGGTAAAGAAATGAAAAAACCAGAATTACTAGCTCCAGCAGGAAGTTTAGATAAAGCAAAAATTGCTTTTTTATATGGAGCAGATGCAATATATGCAGGTACTGCAAAATTGTCCCTTAGGTCAAGAGCAGAACTTAATATAGACTCTTTAGAGCAAACATGTAAATATGCACATAGCATAGGAAAAAAAGTGTATGTTGCTTTAAATATATATGCTCATGATGAGGACTACGAAGCTATAGAAGAAGAAGTAAAAAAACTAGATTTTGTAGGAGCAGATGCAATAATTGCAAGTGATGTTGGGGTTATAGAAACAATAAAAAAAATAGCTCCAAATATGGAAATACATATTAGTACCCAAGCAAATACTGTAAGTTTACATTCGGCTAATTTTTGGTATAAATATGGAGCAAAAAGAATTATACTTGCAAGAGAACTTAGTAAAGATAAAATAAAGTATATAATGGAAAATAAAGCACAAGGTCTTGAAGTTGAGATGTTTGTGCATGGCGCTATTTGCTATGCCTATTCAGGACGATGTTATTTAAGTAAATATCTAGCAGGAAGATGTGCAAATTTAGGAGACTGTGCACAACCATGTAGATGGCAATATAACATAACCGCCTCTGAGGTAAATAATCCAGATAGTAAGATAGATTTAGATTTTGATGAAAAAGGAACATATCTTTTTTCATCAAAAGATATGTGTCTTATAAAACAAATTCCAACAATAATAGATATGGGAATGGATAGTTTAAAAATAGAAGGAAGGTTAAAAACGGATTATTATTTAGCAACAGTTGTTAGAACCTATAGACAAGCAATAGATAAGTATACTGAGTTGAAAATACAAGGCAAAGAAAGTGAATATGAACCATTAAAATATTTAAAAGAACTTGGAAAAGTAAAAACTAGAGGGCTATCTGAATTTTATTTTTCTGATGAACAAAATCAAGATATACATGATTTAGATGGAAAAAGTGACAATTTAGAATATGAATATGGTGGAAAAGTAATAGGGGTAGATATATCTGATCCAAAACTTACAATTATTGAGATAAAAAACAAACTTGTTTTAGGAGACAAGCTTGAAATATTATTTAATAATGGTATAGAAGCCAAAGATTTCATAATAAATGAATTATATGATATAAAAACATCTGAAAAAATAGACCATATAAATCCAGGAATTAAAGGGCAGCAAGTAAAGATAAAATTACCTTGTAGTGTAGAGCCAGGTATCATAATTAGAAGAGTAAAATAAAAATGGAGGTAATATATGGAAGATGACATATACCAAAGAACAAAAATAGTAATTGGCCAAAGAAATATAGAAAAAATACATAAATCACATGTTGTAATATGTGGAATTGGTGGTGTAGGTTCGTATGTATTAGAGTCTCTTTCAAGGATAGGTGTTGGCAGAATCACAGTTGTTGACAAAGATAGTGTAGATATAACAAATATTAATAGACAAATTATTGCAACAAATAAAACTGTTGGGCTGGATAAGGTAGAAGCAGCTAAAAATAGAGTTTTTGAGATAAATCCAAAGATTGAAGTTAGTACAATAAAAGATACCATAACAGTAAATAATATACACAATATAATAGCACAAGAAGGTACGAGTTATGTAGTAGACTGCATTGAT
Source organism: Clostridia bacterium (assembly GCA_036645795.1). Lineage (GTDB taxonomy): Bacteria > Bacillota > Clostridia > TANB77 > CAG-465 > CAG-465. Next base: position 2,252 of record JAVXNL010000020.1, on the reverse strand, counting down.
GATATTGAAGCAAAAATTGCTATTATCTCAAGATGCTATAATCAAAGTATTCCATGTATATCTTGTATGGGTATGGGAAACAAACTAAATCCTTTAGATATAAAAGTTGATGATATATATAAAACTATAATGTGTCCTCTTGCTAAAATAATGAGAAAACGTTTAAAAGAAATTGGGATAAAGAGGCAAAAAGTTATATATTCGGTAGAATCTCCAAAGTGCAAAACAGAGGAAGAAAAAATAAATTTTGGAAATACTATTGGGAGCGTAGCATTTGTTCCATCAGTTGCAGGACTTATTATGAGCTCAGAAGTTATAAAGGATATAATAAAATAATTGTTTGTATCTCATCTTTTTATTTGGCAGCAAAAAGCAGCAAACATTACTAGTAGTAATGTTTGCTGCTTTTTGACATGTGTTATGTGATTTTTTTGTTTTTAGCATTAATATTTTATTTTGTGAATTTTATCAAATCAGATTAAATCAAATTAAATTCTAATTTTTGTATTTGGATTTACGTCACTGCCAAAGTCTGGTGTAGTTCTTACCTCGAAATGTAAATGGTGACCAGTACTATATCCAGGATTTGGATCTGTTTTAGGATCTCCACCTTCATTTCCTATTACTTGATGTCTAATAACGAACTGATCTTTTATAACATCTATTTTAGATAAATGTGCATAGAAAGTATAAAATGTGGTTTCGCCAGGATTATTATGTTGTATTAGTATACAGTTTCCAAATCCTTGTTGAACTCCTGCAAACTTTACGAGACCATCTTCTATAGTCATTACACTATCATGGTGTTTACCTGATATGTCAATTCCTGTATGTTTAGATGTACTACCGATTAATAGGGTCCTGCCTTGTTCCATAATCCGAAGTTATAACTCCTTGTATTGGAGGGGTATATTTATCGTTTCGCTTTTGTGTATCTTTATATGATTTATAGCTTATTGTAGTATTTTGATATGTTTGAAAGTTTTTTATTACTTGTTGTCTTAACATTGATATAGGCCTAAATAGGTATATTAAAATTGAAACGGCAAATGCAACCAGTAAAAACTTAAATACTGATACTTTTGTCATATGACTTTTGCTACTATGCTCTTTTAAGTAATTATCTATAAATGCATCCGAGTTCATTTTTAACACCTCCAAGTTATTATTATCGCAATAATGATATTTATATTATATCATAAATTTATGAATATTACAAGTTCCAAAGGAGTATAAATTACCATAACTATTCTTCAAGACTGCAGAATTTTATATATAATTAATTAGTTTGCATGAATTAGTTATTCCTTTTTGTGTTACTTATTACTTATTATTACACCAAGCAACTTTACAAAGTCTAAAGCTTGATTTTGATTTAAAATAACACCTTTTAAATCATCTTGAAAAAGAATAAGTCCATCTATATTGCATGTTGTAAAATCTATATTTTTTAATGAAGTATGGCTAAAATCACATAAGCTAAAATCATTTTTTTTAAATATAGAATTTTTAAAAGAAATAGTAGACATATTACTACCTTTAAGATTTGTATTTGTAATTTCTACATTATTAAAATGAGAGTTGTCAAAGATAGAGTCCCTTGCTACACATCCGATTAAAAGCTAAATTATCTAAAAAACATCCTGAGAAATTCGAGCCATTTAATTTACATTCCTTAAAATAAACTTTCTTAATACTTGATTTTGATAGTTCTATATTAGATAAATCACAGTTTTCGAAAATGCAATTGTTAAAATATGATTTTTCTAAATTACACAAATTAAAAGATATATTTTTCATAAGACAGTTTTTTATTTCTAATTCATCCAAATTTATATTTAAAAGAATTTCATTTTGTATCAAAAATCCATCTATAGTATCGTTTATTTCTAAGTATTTATTTACATTTTCTAGATTTGGTAAATTGTTCATTATTTTTGGAAAACTTATCATTTTTATACCTCTTTTCTAAATATAGTATATATTTTTTTGTAATAGTTGTCAATAGATAATTATATTTATTTTATTGATTTGAGTTTGCTAAAAAGATAACCTTTAAAGATAAATTAAAGAAATAAGGTTATAATCTTTTTTACCTAATTATTGATAAAGAGGCTAAATTAAAATATAAAGCCAAAAAATATATAAAACACCACAATTCATATCAAATGCAGTAGAAGAATATTTCAAAAAAATGATATTGAAATGGAATAAAAATTGATATAAATTTTAAAAAATACTGCTAATTTAAT
>JAVXNL010000019.1:7558-20105 GCA_036645795.1 Clostridia bacterium | reverse complement strand
GATTTTATTAAGTAGAAAACTTCAGTTGTAGTGCTCTATAAATTACTAGCACTACAAAGAGCTTTAGGTATAATTGTAGAATTATTATATGTAAAAATCATTCCAATTAATAATATAGTCATACAAAAAAATAATGCAATAAAGTTTCTTCTGCTCATATTATCACCTCATGGATATTATATCCAATAATTAGCAAGAAAATCAGAAAAAAATGTCATGGTGGATAAATTTATTTTTGTGATTTAGAAAGTTCTCTTTTTAAGGAAGTATTTTCACTTCTTAAGTTAGTATTTATATTTTCTAAAGCTTTAACTCTATTAGTAAGTTTTGTAACCTTATTTGTTAAGGAATTAAATTCTTTTTTTGTTTTCACATTTTTATCTTCGTAATATTCATTTTGGACTTTTAGTTCGTTTTTTAAATTATACTTTTGAATTTCTAAATCTTTTATTTTACTATTTGCTATTTGTAGAGGATTCATTTTCTCACCCTTTTCTCTCATTATTTAAATTATACACTAAATTTGCATAATAATCAAGTGTAAGGTTGCAGTTTGCACTTCAAAGGAGTAAAGTAACAATATTTTAACACCTTTTATTGGTTAATTGTAAACGCGACCTAACAGCTATAGAAATGAAATTGCAATTATGTGAACAAAATGACTGCAAATCTCCTTAAAAATACATTTAAACTTGATTTTTCGATAGTAATTTAGTATAATAATAGAAATAAAAATAAAAGTCATAAGGAGAATTAATTATGGGGTTTGAAAATGTAAACAGTTTCTTTGTATGTACCAATGGTGGAAGAAATGATTATGGTAAAACGGTAATGTTAGATGGAAATCAAAAAAAAGTGTTTTCAGATTACAAAAACAAGCCGAATTTTTTCTTGTTTTGTGTGAGAAAGTGCGATATTGTAGGTGGAGATTTTAAAAAATATGAAACTTGGAAATTAAATCTTATGTCGAATATGTCTTTAATTTATACAATTGAGGTAATGGCACAAGGCTATGGAACAGTGCCTATAGCAGAGGGTTGCTTGGCACAAGGAATTGATGAAAGCGTAATAATTGATATTCCTAAAAACATGGAGGTAGAAGAACTTAAATTTACCGTGTTTTCAGAATATAATCCGTCAATAGATGAATCCGAGAGTGTATTAGAAATTAAGGTAAACGCTATCGAGCTAGAAGATTAAAATATCCTAAAAAGAGCATATAACAATTAGTTATATGCTCTTTTGTTACAGTTTACTACTTTTTAAATTTTAGCGGGTATATCGACTATTGTTAATATTAATAATCAAAAGCAGTAAACAGTAACAGCCTTTTTTATTTCACAAAACTTTCACAAAAAGAGTGTTTACAAATTAACATTTCTGTGATAGAATACTTCGTACTGTGAAATATATATAGTGAGAAGTATTTCTTTGTTGGAGGTGAATTAAATGGAAAAAGCTAATTTATCATGTGAATTAGTAAAAATGCTTATACAATTGAAAAAAGTAAGTCACAGAGATATTGATTTTAGTGAAGGTAGAGGTACTAATAAAAAGATGATTCTTTTTATAATTCATGAAAATTGTATTGATGGTAAAATACTTTTATCTAACCTAAGAGAAAAGTTAAAACTTGCACCATCTTCTGTTACAGCAATTATTACAGCTCTTGAAAATGAAGGGTTAATTGAGAGAAAAATAGATAAAAATGATAGAAGGAACATTTTTTTACAAATAACTCCTAAAGGTATAGACTATACTAGTAGTGCACATGAAAAAATGATAAATACGGTTAGTGAATATATTAATTATATAGGTAGAGATGATGCATCTCAATTACTTCGAATTATTACAAAAACAACACAATATTTAAAAGAAAGGGGAAAGATAAATGAAGAAAGTTTTAAGTAGGCTTAAGCCATATACATTACCAATAATTATATCTATGGCTTTTACATTTATACAAGTAATACTTACGTTATATTTGCCTAATTTAATGTCAGATATAGTAAATAATGGTGTAATTGGGCAAGATATGACAGAGGTACTAACTTACGGAAAGAAAATGTTACTCGTTACACTTGTGTCAATGATTTGTGCAGTTATATCTACTTTTATCGCATCTAAGGTATCAGGCGGATTTGCAAGAAAGTTAAGAGAGGCTATTTATAAAAAAGTTGAGGAGTTCTCACTTGCAGAATTTAATAAAATACCAACATCTTCTCTTATAACACGTACAACAAATGATGTTACACAAGTACAAAATTTAACACTTATGACAATGCGTATGATGATCCAAGCACCACTTATGTGTATAGGAGGTATAGTAATGGCAGTTTCAAAAGATTTGAAACTATCAATGATATTTATAGTTGTAATACCGTTGCTTCTTACTGCTGTAGCGTTGCTTGCAAAAAATATTGTACCGTTATTTACAAAATTACAAGAATGTACTGATAAGTTAAACCAAGTAGTACGCGAAAAATTAATAGGCGTTAGAGTAATACGTGCATTTGATACACAACAATATGAAAGAAAAAGGTATGATAAAGCAAATAAAAATATATATGATGTATCACTTAAAGCAGCATATATAATGTCGGGCCTTATGCCCATAATTATGTTTGTTATAAATCTATCAAGTGTTGCTATAGTTTGGTTTGGTTCACATTTTATTGGAAGTGGAGCTTTACAAATTGGTGATATGATGGCATTTATGCAATATGCAATACAGGTATTATTTTCTATTTTAATGGTTACAATGCTTTTTGTACTTATACCAAGAGCAATTGTATCAGCTAAAAGGATAAACGAGGTTTTAGAAATAAATCCAAGTGTTGTAGATAGTGGAATACAAATACTTCCAAAAGATATTAAAAATGTTGGGGAAATTAAATTTGAAAATGTTGAATTTCAGTACGGTGATAGTGCAGAACCCGTACTTACAAATCTTAATTTTAAGATAAATGCAGGGGAAACTGTAGCAATAATTGGACCTACAGGTTCTGGTAAGACAACATTACTTAATTTAATGTTAAGATTTTATGATGTAACAAAGGGGAATATTAAAGTTGGTGGAATAAATATCGCTGATATGAGTTTAAAATCACTAAGAGAAATGATAGGCTTTGTTCCTCAAAAAGCTAATTTGTTTTCTGGAACAATAGCAGATAATATACGTTATGGTAAACAAAATGCAACACTAGAAGAGATTGAAAACGCAACCAAAACAGCTCAAAGTTACAATTTTATCTCAGAACTTGATGATAAATTTGAGACTTTAGTCTCACAAGGAGGAACAAACTTCTCTGGTGGTCAAAAGCAAAGAATAGCAATAGCTAGAGCAATAGTTAAAAAGCCGGATATATATTTATTTGACGATAGTTTTTCAGCTTTAGATTATACTACAGATAAAAATTTAAGAGAAGCACTAAAAAAAGATACAGATGGCGCTACAGTAGTAATTGTAGCACAAAGAGTTAGTACTATCCTTACTGCAGACAAAATACTTTTTGTAGATGAAGGAAAGATAATTGCACAAGGGACACATAAAGAACTATTTAAGTCTTGTGAAGAATACAGGGAAGTTGTATTGTCTCAAATATCAAAAGAGGAGGCGATGCAAGATGTCAAATAATATGGAAGTTAAAAAAGTAGCTGTTCCAAAGATGGGTGGACCTAAAATGAAAGGGCCTGCAGATAAACCAAAAGATTTTAAAGGAACATTTAAAAGACTAATAAAATATATAGGGAAATATAACGTAGCAATAATAATTGTATTTTGTGTACTTGCACTGGGTACAGTACTTTCTGTAGTATCACCAAAAGTACTTGGTCGTGCTACAACAAAACTTGGGGAAAATGTTATGCAAAAGATGGTTTATACACAAATGCATACTGCACTTGATAAATTACCGCCTCAGGTAAAAGAAAAAATCCCAAAAGACTCTAGTGTACAAAATTTAATTGACATGGGAATTATACCAGAAGAAATAGCGGGTAACGTACCAGATGTAGCAAAAAGTATTACTCTTGACAAAGAACCACAAATTGATTTTGGATACATTGGTCAAATTTTAGTTATAATACTTGTACTATATTTGTTTAGTGCAATATTTACATATGTTGCAAGTAGAACTATGGCATTAATATCTCAAAAAGTTACATACAATTTAAGGAAACAAGTAGATGAAAAATTAGATAAACTACCGCTTAAATTTTTTGATTTGCATACACATGGTGAAATACTTAGCCGTGTTACAAATGATATAGATACAATTAGTACTATGTTGCAACAAAGTTTAGTACAAATATTACAATCATTGTTTACAATTATAGGTATTCTTGTAATGATGATATCGATTAGTGTTAGTATGGCAGGTGTTGCAATACTTATAATTCCTGCAAGTTTAATATTTATAATGAGTATAGTAAAAATATCTCAAAAGTATTTTATAGCACAACAAAGAGTAATAGGCGAGCTTAATGGTCAAATAGAAGAAACGTATTCAGGAGATTTAGTTGTAAAAGCATTTAATATGCAAGAAAAAGAGATAGAGCAGTTTGGGAAAATAAACGAAGATTTATATAAAATTGGTTGGAAAGCGCAATTTTTATCAGGTCTTATGATGCCAATAATTAATGTTATTAGTAATTTGGGCTATGTTGGAATTTGTGTACTTGGAGCAAAACTTGCTATAGAGGGAAAAATGAGTATAGGTAATATACAAGCATTTATCCAGTATACACATCAATTTACTCAACCGATAGCACAAACTGCTAATATGCTAAACTTAATACAGGGAACTATAGCCTCAGCAGAAAGAGTATTTGAAATACTTGATGAAGAACAAGAAAGTGAAAATGTAGAAAATCCTATAAAACTTGACCAAGTAAAAGGTCATGTGGAATGTGAAAATGTAGAATTTAGCTATAATGATAAAGAATCATTAATTAAGGATTGGACAATAGATGTAAAACCTGGACAGACAGTTGCAATAGTTGGGCCGACAGGTGCTGGTAAAACAACAATTGTAAATCTTTTAATGAGATTTTATGAAATAAATGCTGGGGATATAAAAATAGATGGAGTATCTACACGCAATATGACAAGAGAGTCTGTTAGAAAAATGTTTGCAATGGTATTACAAGATACTTGGTTATTTAATGGGACAATTAAAGAAAATTTGAGGTACTCAAAACAAGATGCGACAGACAAAGACGTGGAACAAGCAGCCTTTTTAGCACATGCAGATCACTTTATACGAGCACTTCCAAATGGTTATGACTTTGTTTTAAAAGAAGATGCATCAAATATATCAGGCGGGCAAAAGCAATTACTTACAATAGCTAGAGCAATACTTGCAGATTCGCCAATACTTATTTTGGATGAAGCTACAAGTAACGTTGATACAAGAACAGAAGAATTAATACAAGAAGCTATGAACAGACTTATGAAAGGTAGAACAAGTTTTGTAATAGCACATAGATTATCTACAATTCGTGATGCGGATATAATACTTGTAATGGAACAAGGAAAAATAGTAGAACGTGGTAATCATGAAGAACTCTTAAAAAAAGACGGTATATATGCAAAACTATATAATTCTCAGTTTAGCGAAGATACGGCTTAGAGTAAATAGCTAGACTTATACTGTAAAAAGACAAGTTAACTTAAAAGAGTTAACTTGTCTTTTAAAAAGCACTAAAAAAGAAAACGATAGGTAATAATAATAATAAAACTAAAAAAGCGTAATATAAAACAAATATATATAACATCTCTTATCAAATTTGCATATAATACTATAATTTGGTAAGAGGAGGTGAAAACCTTATGTCAATTGGAATTGCACTTAGTGGAGGTGGAGCAAAAGGTGCTGCACATATAGGAGTATTGCAAGCATTAAAAGAAGAAAAAATAAATGTCGATTACATATCTGGAGCTAGTAGCGGAAGTATTGTAGCTGCACTTTACGCTAGTGGATATAGTCCACTAAATATTCTTAGCATGTTTAATACTTATTGTAAACAGATAGCAGATTGTGATAAGACAATACCATTTAAAGTATTAAGTACTATGTTTACAGGAAAGATAACTCTAAAAGGATTAGTAAATGGAGATAATTTAGAAAGCATAATATATAGTTATGCAAAAGCTAAAAATATAATCAATATAAATCAAGTGAAAATGCCACTTGCAATACCGACAGTAGATTTAAATACAGGAGAAATAATATATTTCTTAAACAAATACGTACCAGAATATATTCCTAAAAGGAGTGTATATGATGACACCCCAAGATACATATATTCTGCAACACTTAGTAAAATTGTTAGAGCAAGTTCTAGTTTTCCAGGAGTATTTGAACCTAAAAATATGGAAGGGAAATTGCTAATTGATGGCGGGGTTAGAATAAATACACCAGTGTCTATATTGCATAAAATGGGGGCTGATAAGGTAATTGCTGTAAGTTTTGATAAAAATAAAATAGGAAAAACTAGCAGTACAAATATAATATCTGTTGCAATGAAGGCATTTGATATTATGGGTCATCAAGTAAATGAACCCGAACTAAATAAAGCAGACTTTATAATTAGACCAAGTATGGACAATGTATCACTACTTGATTGTTCCAAAACCAATAAGCTTGCTACTCAAGGGTATGAGAGTGCAAAAGCTTCAATGAGTAGTATAAAAGAAATTCTTGGAATTTGATAAGTAATTAAATATAACCAATAAAACTAACTAATAGAAATGATTAGTTAGTTTTATTAAAATTATAAGCTATTTTGTTTTTCTATAAACATAGCAACTATTATATAACCATAAGTATCACTTTTAACAACATCAATTCCTACATAGTTATACTTGCTAGATAAAATGTTTTTCTTATGTGTTGGAGATTCAAGCCAAGAAGAAACTGCGCTTTTAATACTTTCATTTCCGGCTATATTTTCTCCTGCACTGATATATGAAATTCCGGATTTTTTAATCATATCAAAAGGAGTTCCATATTTTGCTGAGTTATGAGCAAAATAGTTAGTATCAACCATATCCTGAGCTTTTTTACTTGCAACAATACTAAGGAGCGGATCAATTGCAAGTGGTGATAAGTTATTTTTAAGTCTTGCTTTGTTTATTAAAGTAAAAACTTCTAATGCATTTTCTGGAAGTGTTGGTTTTTTTGTTGGCTCTGAAGTTATAGTATAATCTTCATTTTGATTTTTTGATTTTTTAATCAAGTCTTCTTTTATCATTCCAACCATATTATCTTTTGTTATAACCAAATTAAAGTCTTTTATCTTACCTATAACTTGAACTCTATCAAAAGTATTTAGTTTGCCGTATTACTTTAAAAGTTGTATTTGGCCCTAAACGAATATTAGTATCCATATTTTGTACATCTGCAAAATATGGAGATATAGTCTCATAGTAAGTAGTTGTAATAGTTATATTATTAGCTGTTTTAACAAAGTCTTTAGACATAAATCCTACCTCTTTTGTTTCAAGTACCACTATATAAAAATCAGCTATTTTTCCTACTATTTTAAGTTTAGTATTGCTTTTTATAGTCTTTACAATGGAAGATGAATTGTTATTTGGCATTTTTCTTAAATTTACATTAGTAGTAGTTATTCCATATTCTTGTTTGTAGTTTTTTGTAGAATAAGAGAAAATGTTAGAGAGCAGTAAAACCATAAGAACAGTAATATATATTACTAAAAGGCTTTTTTTTCGTATCATTTGTTTCACCTCTTATATATTTTGTGCAAAAAAAGAATAAGTATAACAAAAACAAAAAAACATATAATATTAAAATTAATTTTAGAAGATAAAGTGTAAGAAAATTTTAAGAATTAGAATAATGCATTTAATTTTAAATTTTGCAGTAAATATATGTTAAAAATATGTATAAAAGGTATAAAAAAAATAAAATATGGGATGATAAATATATATGAGGTGGTATATATGCAACTTACAAATGGAAATCTATATTGGCAAAAGAAATCAAAAATAGATAAAACTTATCCATACTTAACAAATAATAAAACATGTGATATATTAGTAATTGGAGGAGGGATTTCAGGTGCTCTTAGTGCATATTTTCTTGCAAAAGAGGGGGCAAATGTTATTGTAGTAGAAAAAAATATAATAGGGTATGGTAGTACAAGTGCATCTAGTGCAATGCTTGAATATCAGTTAGATATAGATATGTGCAAATTAGAAAAGATAATTGGGCAAACTCAAACAAAAAGAATATTTAGTTTATGCTTAGAGGCAATAGAAAATATAGAAAAAATCGATAAGTTATTTGAAAAAAACGCAGGATTTGCAAGACAAGATGCAATATATTTTTCTAATAAATTTATGCAAAAAGGTGCTATGACAAAAGAATTTGAAACAAGAAAAAAAGCTGGATTTAATACATCTTTTTTAAATACTCATGATACATTAGCTCTAAATTCAGGAATATTAACAAAAAATGCTAGTGGCATAATAAATCCATATGCTTTTACACAAGGGTTATTTGAATATCTATCAAAAATGAGTAATGTTTCAATATATGAAAATACAAAAATAGAAGATGTAAAATGTGGCTATGAAAATGTTGTATGCAAAACCAATAATAATTTTAAAATTAAATCAGATAATGTTATATTTTCATCGGGTTTTGAAACATTAAGGTATTTACCAGATAGCCAAGTTGATATATATAAAACATTTACTATAGTTTCAAAACAAATAGATTTACTTAAAAATATTAATACTGATTTTACTGCAAAGGACATGTCAGAGCCGTCTCATTGTATTCGATTTACAAAAGGTAATAGAATAATATATGGGGGAGAGAATATAAAATATAGTGAAAAGTTATTAAATAAAAAATATCTTTTAAATGTTGCAAATGATAAGTATAAAAAGCTATTTAGTTTTATGCAAAAAACACTATATAATATAGAAGATATTCCAATAGAATATGCTTTTAATACGACTTTTGCATCTACTAAAGATACTTTACCAATAATTGATGAATTACCAGGGATGCCAAACTGTTTTTGTAATTTGGGCTTTGGTACAAATGGAATTTTATACTCAACTATTGGTGCAAGTATGCTAAAAGATGCTATAAAGGGACTATATACAAAGGATATAAATATGTTTAAAGCTAACAGATAAATTATATTTTGTCTTATATAAACTTAACTGTTATAAAACAATATAAAAGGCCTATGCAACTAGATGTATAGGCCTTTTATATTGCTGATTTGTGCAAATTTAACAAATTTTTACAAGTTTAAAAAAATACTTTGCTTTTTGAAATAAATTATGGTATAATAGTTTCAAGAAAACGGAGGTGTAAGATGGAGAAGTTACGCGTTATATATAGCAAATCTAAAGAGGCTATATATTTATCACATTTAGACATAATGAGAGTTTTTGAACAATCTCTTGCAAGAGCAAATGTTTTAGTAGAACATTCAAAAGGATATAATCCAAGACCAGAACTTGTATTTGCACATCCTTTATCTGTAGGAATTGAGAGCACGGCAGAAATTGTAGATATTATGCTCGTTGAAAGACTTCAAACATCTTATTTTATAAAAGAGATGAACAAGGCACTTCCTAGTGGACTTACAGTACTCTCAGCAGAGTATGTTTCAATTAGTGAAAAAAATATAATGTCAAGAGTATATGCAGCTACTTACCTAATTAGGTTTATTTATGATGAAAATATATTTTTAGGAAAAAGTAAAAGACAAATAGACGATATAAAAAAATGGTATATGGATAAGATGAACGAATATTTAGATAAACCGTATCTTTTAGTTCTAAAAAAATCAAAAGGCAGGTCTGAGAGGATTGATATAAAACCTCAAATAATAGTAAATGATTTCACACTAGATGGAAACTTAGAAGTTACTGTATCAGCAGGGTCTAGAAGTAATTTGAAGCCAGACTATATAATGTTAGGATTTAATGAGTTTATAGAAAGTGATTTAAAATACAACGTAAAAAGGACAAAAATATTATATAATTAAATGTTATATAATATGTAATAATTATTTTTTTACGCTTATGGTAAACCAACTATTGACTTTAAATATAGATTGTGTATAATATAAGTGTACTAGTTAAGGAAGGCGGTGTAGAACATGCAAATAACAGATATAAGAGTTAGAAAAGTGGTTTCTCAAAATAGGATGAAAGCTATAGCTTCTATTACTATCGATGATGTATTCGTAATTCACGATATTAAAGTTATCGAAAGCGATAAAGGTTTATTTATAGCTATGCCAAGTAGAAAAACTCCAAACGGAGAATTTAAAGATATTGCTCATCCGATAAATACTGAAACTAGAGAAATGTTACAAAACATGATTATTGAAAAGTATAATGAAGCTGAGTAGATTAAAATGAATGAATAGAGGGGAGCGTCCCCTCTTTTTTTGTATAAAAAATAATTAAACAAAAACAAAAACAAATAAAATTGTGCAAATAAAAAAAGTGATAAACATAAATAAATATGGAGGTGAGAAAAATAGAGGTAAGTAAAAAACTACAAGAAAAAATATCTAAAATACCATTTGAACCAGGAATATATATGATGAAAGATAAAGATGATAAAATAATATATGTAGGAAAAGCAATATCATTAAGAAAAAGAGTAAAACAATATTTTCAAAAAAGCAAAAAATCTCAAAGAATAGAAAATATGGTAAGTCTTATTTGTAATATATCATACATTGTTACAAAAAATGAAGTAGAAGCATTAGTGCTTGAATGTAATTATATAAAAGAACATAATCCTAAATTTAATGTAATGTTAAAAGATGATAAATCTTATCCATATATAAAAGTTACAATAAAAGATAAATATCCTCTTGTATTTATAACGAGAACTAAAAAACAAGATAAGGCCCTCTATTTTGGTCCATATACAAATGTAGGTGCCATAAGAGAGGTATTAAATACTATAAAACAAATATTTCCTGTAAAGAGATGTAGGCTTAATTTACAAAAGCAAAAAGTATCATCCCCTTGTTTATATTATCATATAGGTAGATGTCTAGGACCATGTGTAAATGATATAAACTTAGAACAATATAAAGAGATGATAAATCAAATTGTACTGTTTTTACAAGGCAAAACAGTACAAATAAAGGATATGCTAAATGCACAAATAAACAAGTCAATAGAAAAACTAGATTTTGAAAAGGCATCTCTTTTAAAAACTCGTTTAGATAATATAGAAAAGATAAGTGTAAAACAAACGGTTGCAAATTTAAATGAGAACAGTACGGATATATTTGGATATGTACAAAATGCAGATATATTATATGTACAAGTATTTAAAATAAGGGATTATAAAGTCGTATTACATGATAATGTAGAAATTGTTAGTGTAGAAAAAAGTGAAATTGAAGAGTCTATGAGTCAGATAATATCATCATATTATATAGATAGAAAAGATATACCAAAAAAAATATATGTTAAAATAGAAGAAAAAAAGGCAGAACTTTTAAATCAATTCTTTATAGAAAAAAATATAAAAGTTCAAGTTATATGCCCTAAAAAAGGAGAAAAACTAAATTTAATAAAAATGGTGGAAAATAATATCTCTATAAATATTGAAGATAAGAAAAATAATGTTGTAGATGATTTAGCTGCTTTGCTTGAATTTAAAGAAGGAATTGACTCTATAGAATGTTACGATATCTCAAATCTTAAAAATGAGTTTATAGTTGGATGTATGATTAGATTTGAAAATGGAAAATTAAATAAAAAAATGTATAGAAAATTTAGAATAAAAAGTACACTTACTCAAGATGATCCAAAATGTATGTACGAAGTACTTACAAGAAGACTTAAACATTCAACTGATTGGCCAATTCCTGATATAATACTAATTGATGGTGGGAAAACACAATTATCAATGGTAAAAAAAGCATTTAATGATAGTGGAGAGATTACAAATGTTTACGGAATGGTTAAAAATGATAAACATAGAACAAGAGGTTTAGTAGATAGGAATGGGAAAGAAATAGATTTAGAAGGTAATAAAAAGATACTTAATTTCCTTACATTCTTGCAAGATGAAGTGCATAGATTTACAATTACTTATCATAGAAGTCTAAGAGACAAGGTTAGACTTAAAAATCGGGGATAAGTATATTAAAAAGTAATGAATTATTTTAAAGCGTTAAGTTTAAATAATATAAAAGTATTTATGTGTTAAAAAAATTAAAATACAAATAATTCCAACATATTATTTATAAAATTATCAAATAATATGAATGGGAGTTGATTAATATGTCAAAAAAAATAGAGCCACAAAAAATAGAATGTAGCGTAGTAGATTGTGCACATAACTGTGTTAAAGATTGCACTTGTAAATTAGAAAAAATAAGCGTTTGTCCTTGTGGGGAGTCTAAGGAAGCTAAAAAAGATGAAAATACATTATGTTCATCATATCATTACGTTGGTAATTTAAATGTGGAAGAAGTTTTAAATAATCAATAGAAAAATAGAGTAAGTAAAATATAG
>JAVXNL010000019.1:0-7458 GCA_036645795.1 Clostridia bacterium | reverse complement strand
AAGTAAAATATAGTAGAAAAGTAAAACTTTTTTACTATATTATATATATATTAACATTAATATTAATGTTAATATATATTTTTTTGTAATAGCTCTATATGTTTAAAAAGATACTAAGTCCCAAAACAAGTACAAGAATATGGGGTTAAATTTAATAATTTCAGAAAAAAAACAACTTATCTACAAAGTTCGACAAATTATTTATAAAATATATGGTAATATATTTTTAAGATATATGTTAGTTAAATAAATTACAATAAAACTAAACACCACCCTGTTTTGTTATATTATTATTTGTTATTTCTTTATTAAGAAATTTAGTATATATCCTAAAACTCCGCAATAAATATATTTAAAGCAGGAGTTTTTTTTACTTTTGTTTATAGGTTTTAATAAAAAGTAATTAAGCACTTGACTTCGAAACGTATGGTTGATATAATTTATATCGATGAAGAGAGGTAGATATAAATGGAAAAAAAATCAGAAGAATTTAAAAAAAATATAAAAGGAAAAAAAATAGGTGCTTTAGGGTTGGGACGAAGTAATATACCAGTTATAAAGTATTTAAAAGAAAATGGTGCTATAATTACAGTACTAGATAAAAATAAAAAAATTGAAAATGAGTGCAAAAAACTTGGGGTAGAATTTATACTTGGAGAAAAGAGTTTTGAAAATTTAAAAATATATAATTATCTACTACGTAGTCCCGGCATAAAACCATTTTTATCGCAAATAGAAAAGGCTACTCAAGATGGTGTAAAACTTACATCTGAAATAGAACTTTTAATGGAACTTGCTCCGTGTAAAATAATTGGTGTAACTGGAAGTGATGGGAAAACTACAACGACAACACTAATATCAAAATTTTTAGAAAATGCAGGCTATAGAGTATGGTTAGGAGGAAATATTGGCTTTTCTGTATTTGATAGTATAGATGATATGAAAAAAGAGGATATATTAGTTTTAGAACTTAGCAGTTTTCAACTTATGACTTTAAAACAAAGTCCAGATATTGCAGTTATTACTAATATCTCACCAAATCATTTGGATTACCATAGAAGTTTTGAAGAATATGTGATGGCTAAAGAAAATATCTTTAAATATCAAAAGCCAGGTAGTATATTAGTACTAAATGAAGATGACGAAATGGTAACTCGATTCCAAAAAAAATCAAAAAAAGATGTTTTAATTCGTGGATTTAGTTTGAAAAAGAATGTAGAAAACAGTGTATATTTAGAAGAAAATAATATTATATCAAATATAGATAAAAAAATAAAAATAACTAATATAGAAAATGTGAAATTGGTAGGAATGCATAATATAGCCAATATATGTGCAGCGGCAAGTGCAGTAATTGATTTGGTGGGAGTAGAGAGTATAAGACAAGTAATTACAAGTTTTACTGGAGTAGAGCACAGAATGGAGTTTATAAGAAAAAAAGATGGTGTTAGTTGGTATAACGATTCTATAGCAAGTTCTCCAACAAGAACTATTGCGGGCCTTTTGTCATTTAATCAAAAAGTTATACTTATTGCTGGTGGATATGATAAAAACATACCATATGGGGTCATAGGGGACTATATATTAGATAAAGTAAAAGTATTGTTACTTGTAGGTAGCAGTGCACCTCTTATAAAAAAAGCAGTAGAAGATGCAGCAAAAAGAAGAAATATTGATTTTTCTAAAAAAGTAGATGTTTTGAATTTTAATTCATTAGAGCAATGTGTAAATTATGCAAATGATGTGGCAAAAAAAGATGATGTTATAGTATTGTCTCCTGCAAGTGCGGCATTTGATTTATATAAAGATTTTGAAGAAAGAGGAAATGTATTTAAAAAATTAGTTAATGAATTATAAATACTAAGATAAATAGAGTCTCTAATATACGTTTTTTCTACAATTTATTGACAAACATCCATTCGTTTGGTATAATTAAGTTAATAAGTACTCAAAATAGTAAAAGAAGGTAGAAAAAATGAATGATAAATTAATTATAAAAGGCGCAAAGGAAAATAATTTAAAAAATGTAGATTTAGAAATACCAAGAGATAAATTAGTTGTATTTACTGGACTTTCTGGTTCAGGTAAATCTTCACTTGCTTTTGATACAATATATGCAGAGGGTCAACGTAGATACGTTGAGTCTTTGTCAGCTTACGCAAGACAATTCTTAGGTCTTATGGAAAAACCAGATGTAGAATCTATAGAAGGGCTTTCACCGGCTATCTCTATAGATCAAAAAACAACATCTAAAAATCCGCGTTCAACTGTAGGTACTGTTACAGAAATATATGACTACTTAAGACTTTTATATGCAAGGATTGGAATACCACATTGCCCAAAATGTGGTAAGAGAATTAGAAAACAAACTGTAGATGAGATAGTAGATAAAATACTTGAATTAGAAAAAAACACCAAAATACTTGTAATGGCTCCAATTATACGTAGTAAAAAAGGTGAATTTGTGAAATTGTTTGAACAAATAATAAAAGATGGATATATAAGAGCTAGAGTAGATGGAGAAGTTGTAGATTTATCAGAAGATATTCCATTACTTGATAAACAAAAAAAACATAGTATAGAAATAGTTGTTGATAGACTTGTTATAGTAGAAGATATAAGAAAAAGACTTGCAGATTCTGTTGAACTTGCTTCTACATATGCAAATAAACTAGTGCTTATTGGGATTGTTAATGGAGAAGAAATAATGTTTAGTCAAAACTATGCATGTCCAGAGTGTGGAGTAAGTTTAGAAGAATTAACTCCTAGAATGTTTTCTTTTAATAGTCCATTTGGTGCATGTCCAGATTGTACGGGTCTTGGAGAATTATTAAAAATAGATATAGATAAGATAATGCCAGATAAAGAAAAAAAATTAAATGAGAGTTCTGCAATTCTTGGCTGGTCTGGCGGAAGTATAAAAGATACAATAAGTGGAATGTATATAAACGGGTTATGTAAGCATTACTTGGTAAAACCAGATACTAAGCTAAAGAACTTATCTGAGGAATTTATGAATATATTGCTTTATGGAAGTGGTAGTGAGAAAATAAAGTTTGAACATCAAAGCAAATCTATGGTAAGAAATTTCGAAAGTGAATTTGAAGGAGTAGTAAATGTATTGCAAAGAAGATTTTCACAAACAGCTTCTCCTGGCATGAAAAATTATTATGAACAATTTATGACAACAACTCATTGCAGTACATGTGATGGTGCAAGATTAAAAAAGGAAATTCTTTCAGTTACTGTAGGTACACTTAATATTTATGAGTTATGTGAGAAAAATATTCAAGCTATAAAAGATTATATAAACCATATTTATGAGACTAAAATGTCTGCTAAAAGTAAAATGATTGCAGAGCAAATAGTAAAAGAGTTAAATAGCAGATTACAGTTTTTAATAGATGTAGGTCTTAATTATTTAACTTTGTCAAGAAGTTCAGGAACATTATCTGGAGGTGAGGCACAAAGAATAAGACTTGCAACACAGATAGGTTCTGGACTTACCGGTGTACTATATATTCTAGATGAACCAAGTATTGGTCTACATCAAAGAGACAATGAAAAATTGCTTAAATCCCTAAAAAAAATGAGGGATTTAGGTAATACATTAATTGTTGTAGAACATGATGAGGATACAATGAGACAATCTGACTATATTGTAGATATAGGACCTGGAGCAGGAGTACACGGTGGTGAAATTATATATGCAGGTATTCCAGAAAAAATAGTTGATTGTAAAAATTCTATTACAGGTAAATATCTAAGTGGTAAACTAAAAATAGAGGTACCTAAAAAAAGAAGAAGTCTTAAAAATGGTAATATAGAAATAAAGGGAGCAAAAGAAAATAACTTAAAAAATATAAATGTGAAATTTCCAATAGGTGCTTTTACATGTGTAACAGGTGTTTCAGGTAGTGGTAAGTCTACCCTTATAAATGAGATACTATATAAAGCAATATCAAATAGGTTAAATAATAAAAGGATTAGGCCAGGAAAGCATAATAAAATAATGGGTCTTGAAAAAATAGACAAGATAATAAATATAGATCAATCTCCAATAGGAAGAACTCCACGTTCAAATCCTGCTACATATACAGGAATGTTTGATCCAATAAGAGATTTATTTGCATCAACTAACGAGGCAAAACTTAGAGGATATCAAAAAGGTAGATTTAGTTTTAACATACCAGGTGGTAGATGTGAGTCATGTTCAGGAGATGGTATTATAAAAATAGAAATGCATTTTTTACCTGATGTATATGTGCCTTGTGAGGTATGTAAAGGGAAAAGGTATAGCAAAGAAACATTAGAAGTGAAATATAAAGGTAAAAATATAAGTGATGTTTTAAATATGACTGTAGAAGAGGGATTGGAATTTTTTAAAAATGTAACAACTGTAAAAAACAAGCTTCAAACGCTTGTTGATGTTGGGCTTGGATATATAAAACTGGGTCAGCCTTCTACAACATTATCTGGCGGAGAAGCGCAAAGAGTTAAGCTTAGTTCAGAGCTTTCAAAACGATCAACAGGTCAAACATTATATATATTAGATGAACCTACAACCGGGTTACATATGGCAGATGTACATAAGTTAATTCAAATATTAAACAGACTTACGGATGCAAACAATACACTTGTTGTAATAGAACATAATTTAGATGTTATAAAATCAGCAGACTATATAGTAGATTTAGGGCCAGAAGGCGGAGATAAAGGCGGAACTTTAGTCGTTGCAGGAACTCCAGAAAAAGTTGCTAAATGCGAAGAGAGTTATACGGGTAGGTTTTTAAAAGAGGTATTAAAATAAAATATAATTTAAGTCCCAATGCAATTTTACACATTGGGACTTTTTAGTCATTTTGACTATGTATTATATTGTGCTAGGTATTAGCCGCAGCAACAGCAAAGAACAACGATTATTAATATAATCCATATACAGCAACTTCCGCCACCGAATAAGCCACATCCGCTATTTCCGCTGCATCCGCATCCACTGTTACATCCGCATCCACATCCGCATCTTTCATCCATCATCACATTCACCCCTTTATACATTTTTTGTACTCCTATAATGGAGTTGAACTGTCTAACTCAAAAAAAGTATCGACGTTCAATGGTGTAGATGATTTATCAACCTTATTGCAATTGAAAAATATAGCGATAAGTAAAACTAGCCATATACAAGAATTATCTTTACACATATATAACACTCCCTTAAAAGATTAGAAATAAAATTTAAATTAGATTTACATCTCTTTATTTTCTTATGTTTTTTCTTTATTTCTAATATATTATACTATATTCTTAAAAATTGTATTTGTTACAAAAAATATAATTTAGGCGATATAAGAAATTTTAACTAAAGTATAAAATATCTTGAAAAGTATATATCTTTTATGGTATAATGAAAAAAAGAGAGGTTAATAAATTTGAACGAACAAATATATAGCACGTTATTTCCAATATGGTTTCAGGTACTGCTCCCATCAACTTTTATATTCTCACTTCCTTTGATTTTCTTACTAGATACTCTTATTTTTATAATTGTAATGTATATATTAAAATTAAAGAATAAAAAGCAAATATATAAAAAGGTGATAATCAAAATTTTTGGGGTAAGCATAATATCTTATGCAATAGGTGCAATTATACTTGTATCAACGCAGTTTATAAAAGCAAATAATATCACAGCAGCACTCGTATCGAATGTGTTTGCTAATAAATATTCATTAGCTATAATGAGTATTTGTGTTATGATTTCAGCACTATGTATATATTTTTTAAATAAAGAGTTTTCTTTTAAAAAACTAGATATAGATATTAAAACAAAGATAAAAATTGCTTTGGTTTTTGCTATAGTTTCAGCACCATATATTTATTTTATACCTACAAAATTTAGTTATATAACTGAAAAGTCAAATATAGTAGTAAATAGTAGTGCTTATGCACAAAAACCAATTAACAAAATTTATTAGAAAATAAATAATAGTATAAGAGTAGTTGATTTAGAGATATCTAAAAAAGAATGGAGGCAGATATTGAAAAAAAATGATATAATAGATATAGAAATAGTAGACAACGGAATGAACTTTGAAGGCATAGGGAAAGTGGAAGACAAAGTAGTATTTGTTCCAGATGCTATAATTGGCGAGAGAATAGTTGCAAAGATTGTAAAAGAAAATAGATCGTATGCAATTGGAAAAATAGATAGGATAGAAAATAAAAGCGTATATAGAAAAGAGCCATTTTGCGAAGCATCACTTTGTTGTGGTGGATGTAGTGCACAACATATTGCATATGATTTTCAGCTTATTTTAAAAACTAAAATGGTAGAAAATGTACTAAAAAAGCTAAAGATAGACGTAGGTAAAATAGAAAATATAGTAGGTATGGGAATGCCATATTATTATAGAAATAAGGCACAGTATCCTGTAAGTGTAAACGAAAATGGCGATATGATAATAGGCTTTTATGCGAAGAGAAGTCATAGTATTGTACAAAATAAATGTTGCTATATACAAAATAGAGTTATTGATATTATATCTAAAGAAGTTATTGAAAAATTAATAGAAGCCGGATTTAGTGGATATGATGAACTAAAAAAAACAGGTGATATATGTCATATAGTAATAAGGAGAGGATATCATACAAAAGAGACTATGATTGTAATAGTAGTATCCAATATAGATTTACTAAATGATACTAGGTTTCCGACCTTAGTTCATAAACTTATAGAAAAAAACAATACTATAAAAAGTATATATTTAAATCTAAACGATGATTTTACAAATAAAATACTTGGAGATAAACAAAAACTTGTATATGGAGAAAAATATATTCATGACAAAATAGGCAAGTATATGTTTAAAATATCATCAAAATCATTTTTTCAAGTAAATACAATACAAGCAGAAGTGTTATATCATATATTGCAAGATAAATTAGAATTAAAAGGCAATGAGGTATTATTTGATCTATATAGTGGAGTGGGCTCAATTGGAATATTTTTAAGTGAGAGTGTAAAACAAGTGTATGGTATTGAAATAGAGACAGAGTCAGTAGAGATGGCAAATTTAAATATATTAGATAATAATGTGTCCAATGCAGAATATATCGTAGGTAGTGTGGAAGAAAAAATCGAAGAATTTAAAGAAAAAAATATACATCCTGATGTAATAGTTATAGATCCACCAAGAAAAGGATTAGATGATAAGACTAAGAAGTATCTAATAGATTTTAATCCCAAAAAAATTGGGTATATAAGTTGTAATCCTTCAACTCTTGCAAGAGATTTAAAAGAATTAAGTAAGTTCTATACTATAGATTTTGTAACCCCTGTAGATATGTTTCCACATACAACGCACGTTGAGTGTGTATGTGTGCTAGAACTTAAGAAAAGCTAGCAGTACCAATACTTCAATACCTGTAGACTAACATATGAAAAAGGTATAAAAA